>CANHCC010000001.1 GCA_947459115.1 Bacteroidota bacterium
AATTTCCTCCCGTTCACAAAAATTTAATATTCCTATAATTCGGTTTCTAAAATTATTTCTTAGCTTTGAATTATAATTAATAATATTCACCAACATGTAAGCCTAAACCAAATGAAAAATTCCCTGACTCCAAAATTTAACCCCCCCCCCCCCCCCCCCTCCCATCATGCCAAGCTGTTGTAAATCAGTTAGTTAATCTTGTATTTATGATGATTGTCGGTTTTTCTTTTTCGAATGATTTGATGGCTCAGCCTTGGGATTGGGTTGCACCTGCTGCACCGGGTGTATCTATTTCAACGACGAATACATTTGAAGGAGCAGAAGTAATTATTGATCCAGATCCAGCAGTAACTGGAACACAGACAATCGGAGGGTTTAGATTGAAATACGGCTATGCTCTTTTTGAAGAAGCGGGTAATGGAATTCCCAGTCCTAACATGGGAACAGGTACCATGTTCTATTGGATGCCGGATATGGGCGCATTGAGATTTGGAAGAAATCAATTAGGAACCGTTTGGGATCCAGCATCAAATGTAGGACTGTATTCATTTGGGATGGGGTATAATACAATTGCCTCAGGGGATAATGCAGCGAGTTTTGGAGAGGCCACAACTTCCTCTGGTACTAATTCCTTTTCTCAAGGGAAAGGTACAATAGCCTCCGGATTAAATTCCGTGGCTATGGGAAATTTTTGTGAAGCTAAAGCCAATGCGTGTTTCGCTGTGGGGAATTGGTGCGTATCCGGTGTGAGTGGAACCAATGGACATAACTCATTTGCCACAGGAAATTTAACCAATGCAATTGGAGCCAATTCATTTTCTTGTGGGACTCAAACAAATGCCAATAATTGGAATTCATTTGCTGGAGGGTATGGAAATGACGCAAACGGAATAGGCAGTACGGCATTTGGATTTTGGAATGATGCTGTGGCTGACTATTCATTTGCGTTAGGAATAAATTCAAAATCGGGTATTAGTTCAAGTCTTGGTACTGCAAGTGTAACATTTGGGAGAATGACCGAAACACATGCTAACTATTCTTTTGCATTAGGCAATTTATCTAAAGCTAAAGGATTGCAGAGTATGGCTGGAGGTTCCTCCGCTGAGGCGGAAGGAGATAATAGTCTGGCTTATGGAGATAGGGTTAAAACGGATGCTGCTGCAGATAATGCCGTGGCATTTGGCCTGCGGACGAAAGCAACCGGGAAACAGAGTCTTTCCGGTGGATCGAATTTAACAGAAGCAATAGGAGATAATAGTATTGCCTTTGGAGATAATGTAAAGACCAATACAGGAGCTGCTAACGCAGTAGCACTGGGTAATGACACACAGGCCGATGGGATTAATTGTCTTGTCGGAGGAAATAATAACACCGTCGCCGGGGCTGACAATAGTTTTGCGTTTGGGAATAATATTCAGATATCGAATCTCGGAATTGGATCTACCTCTTTTGGGATGTCCAATACTATTAATGCTACCAATAGCATGAGTCATGGTCTTTTTAACAAAGTGGATGGAGATGGAAGTGCTGTATTTGGAAAAAGCAATACCTCCAATTCAACTGGAATACATAGTTTGGGGACAGGAGAGGGAAATATCGCCAATGGCCGAAATTCCATAGCATCTGGCAATAATACCGAGGCTAATGGCAGTCAAAGTTTTTCGGGAGGAATTGGCAATGGAGGTGTAACACAGGCAAATGGGGATAATAGCATCGCCTATGGAGAGAATGTAAAAGCGGATGGAGATAATTCCATAGCTTTGGGAAATACCACCATCAGTACCGGAAATAATACGATGTCAGGCGGAAATAACAATACGGAAGCCAGAGGCATAAATAGCATTGCTTGGGGCTCGAATACTCAAACTTCCTTAACAGCGGATAATGCAGTAGCCTTGGGCGCAGGAACTGTTGCAATTGGTCGTCAGAGTTTATCTGGGGGAAATAATAATAGCACAGCAAGTGGCTTCAACAGCATTGCATTTGGGAATAATGTCAATACCAGTGCTACAGCTGATAATTCAGTCGTTACAGGATTGAATAATACGACCAATGCCAAACAAACCTTAACAGTAGGTACTGCCAATACCAATCAAGGGGATAATAGTGTAATAGGGGGCGACAATAACTTCATCGGGCCATTGGCAAGAAATTCTATGGCAACTGGCGCTTTTTCGGTTATCACGGGTGATTTAAGTTTTGCAGGTGGAGCAGGAAATCGAGTGGCTTCAACCAGTGGATTTTCTTATGGGTCCGCCAATCAGGTATTTTCTACTGCAACCAATGGGATAGCTACAGGTAGCCAAACAGAGGCGCATGGTTTACAAAGTTTTTCGGGAGGAGAAGGCACTCAGGCATTAGCAGATAATTCTGTGGTTTTTGGGAAGAATAATACAGTTAATCAACCTCAGAGTATTTGTTCCGGTGAAAGATCTACAATAGCTTCGGTATTGGGATTTGGTTCAAGTGCGGCATTTGGGTATAGAATTGACCTTAGAGGGAGTACTGCTTTTGGAGCAAACAATCAAACAATGCCTTGGGGAGATAATTCTTGTGCCTTTAATACACTAACAGAAGCTTCTGGGCCTTCATCTTGCTCATTCAATGGAGGAACTCGTGCATTAGGCGCTTTATCTGCCAGTTTTGGACACTCAACAATAGCATCCGGAAATATGAGTTTTGTTGCAGGATATCTTTCTCGTACCTACGGCCAGCATTCTGCAGCATTTAATGAGAATTGTCAGGCAGGTTCAAGTACTGGAATTTCCCCTTTCAATGATTTTGCAACAGGTATGTCGACAGTCGCAGAAGGTGGTCAATCATTTACAATGGGATCTGTTACCTGGGCAACTGGTTCTAACTCCCTGGCAACGGGGGACTCAACTACAACTACTGGAAGCAACTCGTTTACCACAGGCAGATTCACCCATGCCAACCAAACCAATTCTCATGCGCATGGCGAAAATGTCGTTAATAAGGGCATCAACTCCTTTGCTCAGGGCCAGCGAGTTATCTCTAACGCCGATAATAATGTCATCTTTGGTTTAGGCGGTACAAACACCTGGCTCGACAATATTCAGACTAATTCCTTTATGGTCGGCTTTAACAGTAATGCACCTACCTTTTATGTAAGTACAGCATCTGGTAATGGCACTACTGGAAATGTAGGTATTGGAGGGCCAGGATATAGGCCACTCGGTACTCCCAACCCATTGGAAAAATTAGAGGTATGGAATGGGAATATTGCCCAGACGAATGTGGATTTGGTTGCAAATACAGGAGCTACGAGTGCGAATAGTTCTACTAATTTATTGGGCTCAACTGGTGGAGGATGTAATGTTTTTGGATTAACAACAAATAATATCGGGTCTGCAAATACAATCGCAGGTATTGCAAACACCTTCTTACAAATTGGTATTGATGGAAGTACTTCTGTATTAAATTATGATGACAATTCATCACTTATTTTTAATTCAACACTAGGCCCTTTATGTACTAATACCTACAATCCAATCATGCAGTTGAATGGAACCTCAAGTGCTTATCAAGTTGAAGTTTTTGGAAATGGATATATTTCTGGTATATGGACACCTTCCGATATTCGGTTTAAAACAAATATTCAACCCATTAAAAATCCTCTTGAAATTATTAAAAATTTAAATGGTAAGTCTTATAACTACAAAAGGGATGAATTTAATAAATATAATTTTTCAAAGGATATAAATTATGGTTTTATTGCTCAAGAAGTTAAGGCATTTATGCCAGAAATTGTAAAAGCTAATGATGATGATTATAATGCTATAAATTATATTGCTATCATTCCAATATTGGTTGAAGCTTTAAAACTACAGCAAGAAACCATTGATAGTTTGAAGGTAAATTCTAATGTTAATCAAACAGTTGACTTGATTGATACTACATTTGAATATATTAATAATAAAGAATTGTTTAATACTGTTGATTCTTTAAAATTAAAAGTAACTAATCAGAGTTTACAAATTGATACTCTTTTGAATACAGTTAATAGTCAGTTTGAAATGATTAATACTTTGTCAGAAAAGTTAAATTCAATTCTGAATTGTTTAAATCAGAATAATCTTTGCTTACAATCAAAAGTTTTAGATTCAAGCGAAGATAGCAAATCAGAAAGTGATCCATGGATTCTCCAAAATGTTCCAAATCCATTTAGAGATATAACGGAAATAAAGTATCATTTGCCAAAATATTCCAAAGTAGCCAGCATTATTGTGTTTGATGAACTAGGTCATATTGTTCATTCATTTGATAATCTTGAGACAGGAACACATGTAATTTCATTTGAAGCGATTAAAGTGACCACTCGTGTTTATTATTATAAATTTGTGGTAGACAATCAGGTAATTGCAACAAGGAAAATGCAGTTGTATAATTAACTTAACTATATCTCCAAGAAGCGAATTTCAGTTTTGAAGTATGAGTCAGAAAATTTGTGTGGTTGTCATATTTCAGTTGTTGATTTTCAATTTTTGTAATTCTCAGGTCAATTTCCATTGGACAAAACGAAGTGTTCAGCCCAGTGGGATGCCGTCGTTAACGACTGCGGTTTTGGAGGATTCTAATGGGGATGTAATTGTTAGCGGATATTATAAAGATACAATAATCTGGGATAATGTATTATTAAATAGTCCAAATTCAAGTCCAGGTTCATTTACTGCCTATATTTCCAAGTTCGATCCTACAGGTAGTGCTATCTGGTCAATAAGTCCTGGGCATAGGTTAAGGACAATGTCTTATGCTACTAAAGTTGTTTCAGATAGGAATAACAATATTTATGTTGCAGGCTTATTTAAGGATACAATTCTGTTTAATTCTCCTAATTATTTGGTTTCTAGTGTTCCAAATAGGTATAATGTTTTTTTAGCAAAGTATAATGCGAGTGGCGTTTTTCAATGGGTTATTCATGGAAATAATAATTTATTGGGGAATGAATGGCCTGATTTAACGATTGATAGTTTGGGGTATTTATATTTATCCGGTGATTTTTCTCCTCCCGTTGATAATTCAATACTTAACCTCGGTAACTTAAATGTTGTCTCTAATCGGAGCACAAATGGATTTATCGCAAAAGTAGATACTAGTGGTATGGTTCTTTGGCTACATGCGACTTCTAATACATTGAACTCGAATGGGGTAGTTCATTTTAATTCAATTACAAATTCTAATTGTGGGCATATATATGTAACAGGATATTTGACTGGGACTTCCAACTATACCGTTAATTTTTCTTCTCATCTTCAATATTCATATACATCAGGTGTCGGGCCTGATGTTTTCATATTAAAATGTGATTCATCAGGCAATATTTTGTGGAGTCAGGTTTTTAGTGGTTCCAGAACAGATTTGGGTTTAGATGTAACTACTCATAATGATGAGAGTTTATTTCTAATTGGACGATATAATAGTCCTTCAATTACCATCGGTAATTTTACTTTGAGTAATGTAAATTCTGTTTTTGATGGATTTATTGCAAAGTTCGATTCAAGTGGTATTCCTATTTGGGCTAATTCATTTTCAGGAAACGGGTCAAGTTGGCCAAGTAATATTAATTGTAATGATTCAGCTTGGTTATATGTTCATGGGCATTTTAATTCTGATACATGTTATTATTTAAATCGAACTTTTGTTCCACCAACTCCAACACCCTCTGTTTCATCCTCATTTTATTTGAAAATTGACACAGCTGGTCAACCCCTATGTCATTCGGTGCTTGATTCTACAGAATTTATTATTTCAAATAATACATTATTTGTAAGTCAGGTACATCGTGATACTATGTTTTATAATGCCTTGGTTTCTAAAGAGACTAATACAGGACTTTCCCAAGTCTCCAAATGCTCCTGCGGCCCCGACACCCTTCTTGCCACCCTCTCCGGCACCCAAACCATCTGCTCGGGCTACCCCGGCCAGGCTCTCATGCAATTCTCTGGCGTAGGTCCTTATAGCATCACCTACTCAGATGGCACAAGCAATACTACGGTAACGGGCATCACGAACCGATACTATTTTATCAATGCCACCCCTTCGGCATCCGTGTCTTATACCTTGATGGCATTTTCGGGAGCATCAGGTCCAGGGCCTTTTTCGGGCATGGCTTCGATACAGGTGATACAAGCTCCTACGGCAAGTCTTTCCGCGGCTCAAACCATCTGTCAGGGCGATAGTGTGAGGCTAAGTGTAAACTTGGGCGGTACGGGACCTTGGAGGTTCACCTATGCTTCGGGTTCGGGTAATCTCGCAGTAACGGCGTTGACGACCCCTTGGACCCGAACGCTTACCCCTGCTGCTTCTTTCACCTGGACGGTGAATAATCTGAATAACTTCGTGTGCAGCGGCACCAGTCCCCCGTCTTCTTCGGTAACGGTAGGCATCAGACCGGGTCTCAGCCTGAGCGGTGGAACAATAGTCTGTGCGGAGGATTCCTTGAATTTCTCGGCGATACTGACAGGCTCCCAACCCTGGAGTTTGTCTTATACGAATGGCACCACAAGCCAAAGCTTTACCGGCCTCACGAGTACTCCTTTTGTATTTAAAACTCCTCCAGCAGCTTCGACTTCGTTTAGTTTGATGGGCGGAACGGGATGTAGGAGAGATACGATACTCAATCGGGTCATTCCGCCCATTTTACAGGTGAGCCATACCGCAACTGCCGTATCTTGCTTTGGAGGCAGCAATGGAACAGGGCAGGGGAGTGCAGCTGGGGGAGGAGGGACTTTTAATTTTGTCTGGAACACCCTACCAGTTCAGTCTGTTGCTACTGCTACCGGGCTTGCAGCAAGCTCTTGGATTCTGAGTGTAACGGATAACCTGGGTTGTGTTAAAAGAGATACTGCCCTCATCACCCAACCACCCCAACTCACAGCTTCAATAACCGCCACGCCCTTGTCCTGCTTCGGTCAGAGTAATGCCACGGCCACGGCAACTGGCACAGGAGGAACGGGTGCTTATCAATTCTCCTGGAATACCAATCCGGTGCAAAGTACCCAAACCGCTTCTGGTCTGAGTGCCACGACTTGGACAGTTACAATCACCGATCAAAATGCCTGCACCGCTCAGGCTACTATCCCCATTACTTCTCCAACGCCTTTACTGCTCAATACTACTGCTACGCCAGTGTCCTGCTTCGGCGGAAGTGATGGAGGGGTTGCGGTTTCAGCCAATGGAGGCACCCCGGGTTATTCGTATGCTTGGAATACCAGTCCGATACGAACCACCGCAACCGTAACTGGCCTGAATGCCGGTTCTTATACCGTTACCGTTTCGGATAATCAGGGCTGTCAGACTCAGGCTATGGTGGTGGTGATGCCGGCTCAAGCGCCGATTTTGATTGCATCCTCTTTTACAAATATCTCCTGCTTTGGAGGCAGCAATGGTACCGCGCAAGCTATTGCCTCAGGCGGAAGTGGAGGCTTTTCTTTCACCTGGAATACCAATCCCATTCAATCCACACAAAATGCCACCGGACTAAGTGCTGGCTCCTGGGTAATTACCGTTACCGACCAACAAAATTGCAATCGCAGGGATACCCTAACCCTCCTACAACCTCCGGCACTCAGCACAACCCTCACGCATACAGCCCTTGCCTGCTTGGGCAGTTCACAGGGACAAGCTACGGTCTCGGTTACGGGAGGAGCGCCTGCATATTCTTACACTTGGAATACCAATCCGATTCAAACAACAGCAACGGCCACAGGCTTGTCAGCAGGCACTTGGCAGGTACAAGTAAGGGATCTAAATTCTTGTACGGATTCTGCTCAAGTGATTCTGACCGAACCCCCTTTGCTTACCCTAAGCAACAGTGGTACGGCCATCTCCTGCTTCGGCGGCAGTAACGGAACCGCCACAACAACAGCCTCCGGAGGCACGCCCCCTTATACCTATAGCTGGAACACCAACCCTGTCCAAACCACCGCAAACGCCACTGGTCTCACAGCCGGCACTTGGACGGTAACGGTCTTGGATGCGAACCTATGCCAGCAGATTTCTGCTACCACGATTACCCAACCGACAATACTCAATTTATTTACTTCCTTCACTGCGGTTCAATGTTTTGGGGGAACGAATGGTACCGCCACTGCTCAGGCGAATGGGGGAACAGCGCCCTATACCTACACTTGGAATACTACACCGATACAAACCAGTACAACTGCAACCGGACTCAGAGCAGGAACTTATTCCATTCAAATTCAGGATGCCCAAAATTGTCAGAGCACTGCAACCCTTACCATTCCTCAGCCTGCAGCCATCACCCTCAATTCCTTGATTAATCCCGTTTCTTGTCCGGGAGGGAATGATGGTTCTGTGACGGTCGCAGCTTCCGGAGGAAATGGTCCCTATGCCTATACTTGGAACACTTTGCCTGTTCAAACCGGAACCACCGGCACAGGCCTAAGTGCAGGCACCTGGGGCATCAGCATTACCGATGCTTCAGGATGTAGGTTGGATACTAACCTCATCATGACGCAACCACCCGCGATTACCCTTACTCAAACCATCACGCCTGTGTCCTGTTTGGGTAGATCGGATGGAAGCATCAGTATTCTTCCCTCAGGTGGAAATCCCCCCTACACTTGCACCTGGAATACCCTGCCCGTGCAGACTAGCTTTACCGCCACAGGACTCAGCCAGCAGTTTTACTTAGCTACGATTACAGATATCAGAGGCTGTCAGCATCAGGAAAATATCAGTGTTCCCACACAGGCTCCGATACAAATCCAGATTACCCCACAACCCACCAGCTGTAACAATACTCTGGATGGACAAGCCGCCCTAACCGTCACTGGCGGCACCCCGAACTACAGCTATGCCTGGAGTACTATCCCCATTCAAACCCTGACCACGGCCACAGGTTTAGCACCCGGAATCTGGCAAGTAATGGTCACCGATAGCAGAGCCTGTGTGGATTCGGCAAGTACGCTAATTATCAGTCCTACGGCACTGCAAGTATCAGCCACTGCCAATGATGTCTCTTGCTTCGGACTCAGTGATGGCGCGGCTTCAGGGAGTTTTAGCGGAGGTACACCGCCCTATACCTACTCATGGAATACCACGCCTTTGCAAACTACTCAGGTTATTACCGGCATTCCGGCAGGGATTTATGGGTTTACTGTAAATGATGCCAATGGATGCAGCAGCACCGCCACAGTGGTCGTGCGTCAACCGACAGCACTCAGCGGAACCCTCAATCCTACTCGGCCTTTATGCCATGGAGGAAACGACGGTAGCCTAACGGCAACCATTTCCGGAGGGATAGCCCCTTATGCTTACTTATGGACAGGAGGACAAACAAGTGCTTCAATTTATCAACTCACAGCAGGTTCTTATAGCCTGATCGTAACCGATGCGAATGCCTGTACGCTCATTCTAACGACTCTACTCACAGAACCCAGTCCTTTGCAAGCCAATATCACGGGCTTCAACCTCACCTGCATGGCTCCGCCCAATAATGGCGCGGCTTCTGTAAATCCGACGGGTGGAACTGCCCCTTATTCGTATCTTTGGACAGGAGGCAATTTCCCTACCCAGGCCAATAACTCTGGCTTCTCGGCAGGGACTTGGTCGGTGCAGGTGCTTGATGCCAACAACTGCATGACTCAAGCCAGTGTGACCCTCACCGCCCCTCAAAGACCTATTGCCCATGCAGGTCAGGATACCTTCTTCTGTGCTGGAAGTGGGGGCATTCAGCTGAATGGCACGGGAAGTGGAGGACTTGTACCTTACTCCTATCAATGGTCGCCTAACAATGGCTCCCTTTCGAATGCAAACGCCCCGGATCCCATTGCGAATCCAGATTCTATCACCATTTATTATCTCACCGTAACCGATGCTGCGGGTTGTAGTAGTTTGATTCCCGATCAGGTAATTATTTCTCCGATAGATTTACCCATTGCCGATGCTGGTCCGGATGAGGATTATTGTATGACAGGGCCAGCAGTGTTTATTTCCGGAAGTGTCGCCAATCCTGCATCTGGAGGTTATTCTTGGAAATGGATTCCGGCCACAGGCTTGTTCTGCGATACCTGTCCCACGACCTATGCCAATCCTAGCACTACCACGATTTACACGCTGATTGTTACGCACCTATCAACAGGATGTAGCAGTGACAGCACCACTTTAAATACTCAAAGTTCTGTGACCATCACCGTCAAGCCTAGACCCATTGTCTATGCGGGTTTGGATACCACGATTTGTCCGGGTGATACGGCCTATCTCTGTGCCACAGCCACAGGCGTCGGGCCTCTGTACACCTATGAATGGAGTCCGAATATCGGGATGAATGACAGCACCCAACAATGCCCGGGCGTATCACCCAATCATAGCATTTATTACTTTGTCGTAGCTACTTCTGAGGGCTGTGAAAGTCCTGCGGATTCCGTATTGGTGAGTGTTGCGCCCATGCCCACAGTGGATGCAGGCAGTGTTAAAAATATCTGTGCAGGGGATTCTGTAAAGTTAGATGGACAAATCCAAGGAGGCTTTCAGGCCAGTATTCAATGGAGTCCATCGAGTGGCCTGAATGACCCAACAACCCTAAAACCTAATGCCTCTCCGAGTGTTTCCCAATGGTATTATTTACAGGCCTTAAATGCAAGCTGTGCCGGACCGAAGGATTCCGTGTTTGTGGTGGTGCATCCGGTTCCACAAGTGAATGCGGGGAGTGATACCAGTGTCTGTATGCCGTATGGAAGCCTTCAATTGCAGGGCAGTGTTACAGGTGTAACGCCCCCTTTGGGGATAGAATGGCGTCCATCTTCGGGATTAACCGCCACGAATATTATAAACCCGTTTATCAATTCCTCCACTTCAATGATGTATTATCTGAAAGTGACATCCGGAGTGGCACCTACTTTGTGTAGTGCGTATGATTCGGTGTTGATAACGATATCGCCGGAAGTGAAGTTTACGCTAATAGCGGATACAACGACCATTTGCGGAGGAGATAGTATCCGCCTTCGTACCGAAACCGAAAACATCAACCTAATCTATAATTGGCTGCCCCAACCCTGGGTCTATCCCACCACCAGTAATGGCTCTGAGGCTTACACCAAGCCGGATACGAGTCTATACATCAAAGTACTGGCTCAGGAAGGCGCCTGTTCCGCACAAGATTCCATATGGATCAAAGTGCATCCCAAAGTCATAGCCGACTTTACCCAGAGCCAGTCCAACTTATGCCAGCCCGATACTGTTGTCTTTCTGAACTTATCCGCCAATGCGATTTCCTATCAATGGCATTTTGGAGACAGTTCTGCTATCAACAACACGACCAATCCTAAACATTTTTATCAATCCTTTGGAACTTATACGACCATGTTGATTAGCATAGGGGACGGAGGATGTAGGGATACTGCGTATGGAAAAATTCCGATTCAGATCCAGCCCATCTTATCCGCTGAAGTGATAAGCGATCCAGGTTTTCCGGTAGAATTAATCTTACCGGCAGGCAGTCTCAGTTTAAAAGAAATTTCCGGCCAACTCAGTCATTGGCATTGGGACTTTGGCGACGGAACCCAGTACCAGGGCGTCGCTCAGGTGAATCACACCTATCAAAATCCAGGCACTTATTATCTGACCTTAAGGGCACAAGACAGCAATGCCTGTCCGGTTCATTGGAAAGCAGGACCTGTGGTGATTCGTCTCCCGGAATTGTTTATCCCTAATGTTTTCAGCCCCAATGGGGATGGGATAGGCGACTACTTCCGCATCGAGTATGTCGGGAATGAGCACTACCATCTTCAAATTATAGATCGTTGGGGCGTCACGCAATTTGATACCCATAATCCCCAGCAGCCATGGGACGGCCGGGATTTAAACGGGAGCGCCGTCAGTGAAGGGGTATATTTTTATGTAGTCACAATAGGCCAAACCCCATTCCAGGGAAATATTACCGTGGTGCGGTAGATACGCGATGCATCGCGTATCCACCGCCGCCCACCGCCGCGTATCCACCACCGCGCACCCACCACCACCACCCCCCACCCACCACCGCCTATCGGTGTTTCGCAAAGCCGGGAAGGATAGTGAGGAAATAATTAATAATTTTAACCCATGATACAGGATTCTTTCGGTCGAATACATGATTATCTTCGGATTTCTCTTACGGATTTTTGCAATCTGAAATGCATGTATTGTATGCCCGAGGAAGGATTTTGTGGCACCCATAGCCCTCATCTGATGAGTCGGGATGAGATCGTTTCCATTCTGATTGCTTTTGTGGAAATGGGCGTTCGAAAGGTTCGTTTAACAGGTGGAGAACCATTGGTTCGAAAGGATTTTGGGGCGATTGTAGAGGGGATTCGTCATCTTCCCGTCAGTTTGCACCTCACCACCAATGGGGTGTTACTGAATAAGTATATAGATCTGTTATGGGAAAGTGGCATACATGCCCTCAACATTAGCCTCGATACTCTGAGGCCTGAACGATATTTGGCAATTACCAAATGTGATTTATTTCACCCTGTCATGGAAAATATTTATCAGGCTTTAAATCGTGGATTTAAGGTAAAGCTCAATGTTGTGGTTATCAAAGGGGTAAATGAGGATGAACTTTGGGATTTTGTAAAGTTTTCTGATGAACATGGCATTGGCGTTCGGTTTATTGAATTCATGCCTTTTGACGGCAATAAATGGAATAACTCAGGGGTTTTGTCTTCAGCGGATATGCTGGAAATAATCCGTTCTAAATATTCATATGTAAAATTAAACGATGGGGTTCACGATACCGATCGAAAATATCAGTTATCCGGCTCTAAAGGCCATTTTTCATTTATCAGTACGATGAGTGATGCCTTCTGTTCCGGATGTAATCGTATTAGATTGACAGCGGATGGAAAAATTAAAAACTGTTTATTCTCATTAAACGAGATTGATATTTTATCTGCGTTTCGAAAGGGAGAGAATATTGAGTCACTTGTACGGGAGAGTATTTATAAAAAGGCAGAAAAATTAGGTGGGCAATTTGAACATTATGCTGACCTTCATAACCCTGCCGAAATATCAAATCGTGAAATGATACGCATTGGCGGCTGATAGACTGATGGAAAACAATTTACCTTCCTTTAATTCAAATAAAGTTTTGGCAGAAAATATTTCTGTTGCAGAGGCGTTGCGTATGACATTAGATGCAGTCGTAATGCCTCATCCCCTATCTATTCCGGTGGCTGATGCCACAGGCTGTGTTTTGGCTCAGGATATTTATTCTCCCATCGCTTTTCCTCCTTTCGATCAGGTGGCAATGGATGGCTATGCGTTGAATTGGCAACAGACGGATTTCTCCAAGCCTGCCAAAGTTTCCCGCACGCTATCCGCGGGCGAAATATTGTCAGAGGCAATTCCGACCGGTCAGGTGGTAAGAGTTTTCACAGGTACTGCTTTGCCTGTTGGGGCAGATACAGTTGTGCGTCAGGAATGGGTAAAGATACAAGATGGCTGTGTTGAATTTATTCAGCCTAATATTCTAAAAGGGAGTGATATTCGGTTTAAAGGAGAGGTGCTGGATGCCAATAGCATCGCACTGAAGAAGGGGGATATCCTCACCCCTGGTGGGGTCGGATTTCTGGCAGGATTGGGAATAGCAGAAGTTTCAGTATTCCTTTCCCCGGCTATTTCTATTCTCATCACCGGTGATGAAATGTTATTTCCCGGTGAAGCATATCAACACGGAAAAGTGTATGAGTCCAATTCCATCGCATTGCGTGCAGCCTTGTTGGATGGGGGTATAGATCCCAACAGTATTGTATTCGTTCCGGATGATCCGAAGAAAATTCAAGCGGCTTTGGAACAGGCCTTGTCGATTAGTCAGATTGTTTTAATTGTCGGGGGATGCTCTGTAGGCGGGAAAGATTTTACCGCATCAGTCCTGTCATCTGCAGGTGTAAATATTCGGTTTCATCGGGTGAATCAAAGACCCGGAAAACCAATGATGATGGGGGTGTATAAGGACAAAATTATATTTGGATTGCCTGGCAACCCCTCCACTGCTTTAATGGTTTTTTATCGTTATGTGGTTCCGGTTATTCGGAAAATGTTGGGATTAAAAAATTCGGACTTGCCTCAATCATATAAATTACTTGGCGAGTCAATACAGCCGGATCCGGTGTTCACATTGTTTATTCGTGCCAGGTTAAATGAATTAGATGTTTTTCCTTTGCCGAATCAGGAATCCTACCGTTTAGATGCATTTGCCAAAGCAAATGCTTTAATTGTGGTGCCGCCGGGAGAAAGTTTAATTGAACAAGGATCTAGGATACAAGTAATCGAATTAAATGCTGTCTGGAAATAAAATAACATTGCTATGCAGATAGCTCAAATTAGCGAAATAACAGATTGGATGCTTTCTCTGATTTTGGCCGGCGTAGCATTTTTGTATGCTGCTGTTGGACATGGTGGCGCAAGTGGTTATTTATTTGTGATGGCATTACTGGATTTTGATCCGGCTATGATGAAGCAATCCGCATTGATTTTAAATATTATTGTTGCCGGCATTGCGTATTTTAATTTTTCTAAAGCAGCTGTATTCCCCAGAAAAATATTTTTAAGTCTTATCGTATTTTCAATTCCATTCTCATTTCTGGGCGGGATGTTGGAAATTTCAAATACGATATTTAGAATTCTTTTGGGATTGGTTTTGATTTTTACTGCAATTAGAATGATTTTGCCTGCCTGGTTTCAAAATACAGCCGAGCGAATTCCTCAATTCTGGCAATTGATGTTAGCCGGCTCAGGTATCGGATTTGTTTCCGGGTTGATCGGTATCGGTGGCGGTGTCTTATTATCTCCTTTAGTTTTATTAGCCGGCTGGTCAGATTTAAAGCAATCCG
This sequence comes from Bacteroidota bacterium, assembly GCA_947459115.1. Taxonomy (GTDB): domain Bacteria; phylum Bacteroidota; class Bacteroidia; order J057; family RFSG01; genus CANHCC01. The sequence continues at coordinate 14,856 of CANHCC010000001.1, forward strand.
CACAAATGAGTGCATTATTTATTGTCGTGAATTCAATTTCCGGTCTCGTTGGTGGCATGCGACATGGCTGGCATATACCTTCGGATTGGTATGGATTTATAATTCCGGCAATTATCGGAGGCATAATTGGTTCCTGGTTATCCGTTCATAAATTCTCTTCTGTACAAATGAGTCGAATATTGGGTTTGGTTATTGCCCTTGCATCTTTAAAACTAATTCTTACCTGAAAAATAATGAATAGCACTGCATCTCTTCCTATAGGCATACTTACGGTTTCGGATCGCGCCAGTGGGGGTGTTTATGAAGATTTATCCGGCCCTGCCATTCAGACCTATTTGGAGGATAGGCTTTCTACGCCCTGGCATCCTGTCTATCGGGTGGTAGCAGATGAAATAGAACTTGTTTCTGCGGCAATCATTTCCATGATTGATGATCTTGGATGTGTATTGGTTCTGACCACTGGTGGAACCGGACCGGCCTTAAGAGATATTACCCCTGAAGCAACAGAGATGGTTTGTCGTGTGATGTTGCCGGGTTTTGGCGAATTGATGCGGCAGGAAAGTTTAAAGTATGTGCCTACCGCTATTCTGTCCAGGCAGACCGCCGGAATTCGAGGGACTTCATTAATTGTAAATTTACCTGGCAGACCGGCTTCAATCTCACAATGTTTGGACGCGCTAATGCCTGCCATCCCTTATTGTCTTGAAATTACCGGCGGTATTCTTTTAGATTGTTATCCGGATAAGGTAAAAGTATTTCGGCCCAATAAAAAATAATCGGAATTATGAAGAATAGAGAATTGGTCGAAGTGGAGTTTATTGTTTTAAATTCCATTTTTATTTTGAGTACTCATTAAAGATTTAATCTGGCAGCATAAAATGGAAGTAAAGGTTCTATCTTTTGGAAATATTGCAGAATATGTTTCACCGCATACATTAGAGGTTTTTGAGGGGACAACCCTTAAAGAGTTAAGGCAGATATTTTTTAATAAATATCCGGCTTTAATTCATATTCCCTTTTCTATTGCAGTGGATAAAGTCATTCGGGATGAGGCGTATATAATTGTGGATTTTTCCGAAGTTGCCTTGCTGCCCCCATTTTCAGGAGGATAAACGATGGAGCGATTTAAGCGACAATTACAATTGCCGGGATTTACTTCCGAATCACAATTAAAATTAAAACAGGCGCGTGTATTGGTGGTGGGTGCCGGGGGATTAGGTTGTCCGGCATTGATACATTTGGCATCGGCTGGTGTTGGATTTATTACCATAGCAGATTTTGATACAATTGACGAATCTAATTTGTCTCGTCAATGGTTATTTGGGCCTGAGGATATGGGTAAATCTAAAGCCCTGGTAGCTGAGCGGGTATTAACCCAAAAATTTCCGGATATTCAGATAGAGGTAGAGGATAGAGGCGTACTTCAAGCGAATATACTCGAATTGGTAAGGCGACATGATGTGGTTGTCGATTGTACGGATTCTATTTCGATGCGGTATATGTTGAATGATGCCTGCGAGTTATTGGACAAGCCCTGGGTATATGCCGGCGTGTTTCAATATGAAGGGCAATTGTCCGTATTTAATTATTCCGCCTCAAAAGGTCAAAGCGGAAATTATCGGGATGTTTTTCCCTTTCAGGAAGGGAATGCTCCGGTGGTGGATTGTAATGCTGCAGGGGTTTTGTGTACGCTTACCGGTATATTAGGTACCTGGCAGGCCAATGAGGTGATTAAAATAATCACAGGCATTGGCCAGGTTTCATCAAATCGATTGATGATCTATAATATTTTTAATGCGGAGAGTAGCCATCTGCTGTTTGAACGCGGCCTGCGTCCGGATTTGAATATGCCGGCAACGGATGAAGATTTTCGTTTATATAATTATCAAGTTAATTGTATGAATGACCTCAATAAAGAAATTACTTGCCGGGCTGCAATGGATAAAATGTTGGCGGGTGAAAAATTAATGTGGGTAGATGTGCGCGAATCTCATGAAATTCCCAAATTTGAGGGCATACAGGTCCACAGTTTTCCTTTGTCTGTCATTGAATCCTATGCTCCATTGCTTCCGCTTCATGTCAAGATTGTTTGTTTTTGTCAGTCCGGTGTTCGAAGTTTGAAAGCCATTGAACGATTAAACATGGTTCGTCCGGAATTAGATTTATATAGTTTACAGGGAGGGGTTTTAGCCTGGGAGGCATTTCGTCAAAATCAGGTAGACCTTTCAGAGATTATGGGACGAATACAGCCCGATTCAGCTAATTCACATTAGAAAAACTATTGAGTAGCATATTAAAAAAACAGGATGAGGTTTTGCGAAGATAAGATTGTATTTGAATTCAGGCAGGGTCCACTTAATCAGGCCGAGTGTCTGGCCCAGACCTATATAAATATACAGCAAGGAGATGCCGGTGCTCAGTCAGTCTTTTCCGGCTTCATTCGATCAGATGAAAAAGCAGGCGAATTTGTTCGGGAGATTGAATATACTGCCTATCCGGAGATGGTTCAAGTTCAAATCCAAGCGGTACTAAGTAAAATTGTTTATCAAAATCACCTTAAGGAAGCCTGGGTTTTTCACAGTCTCGGCAGAGTAGGCGTTGGCGAATGTTGTCTTATTGTTGTGGTTTATGCGGCGCATAGACGAGAAGCCATTCAAGGTTGTACAGCCTTGACAGAAGCCATCAAAAGTGAATTGCCTATATGGGGCAAGGAAATATTAAGTAATCAATCTGAATCCTGGAAAACGAATTATTAGCATCATGGTAGATATTACACATAAGCCAACAAGTCTTAGAATTGCCGTGGCAGAGGCCTGGGTCAAAGTGGGAACAACTTCAACAATCGAGGCGATTCGTCAGGGGACAGTGCCCAAAGGTAATGTATTAGATTTTGCAAGAGCTGCAGGATTATTGGGAATTAAGCGCACATCCGATTTGATCCCTGATTGTCATCCGGTTCCTGTAGAAAGTGCTAAAATTGATTATTATCTGGAAGAGCAGTCGATACGCATTGTTGTCGAAGTTAAAGCGATTTATAGAACAGGCATGGAAGTAGAGGCTATGCATGGTGCCTCCGTGGTTGCGCTCACGCTATATGATATGCTTAAGCCCATTGATAAAAATGTATCTATTGAACACATTCGCCTGGTGGAAAAGACCGGAGGTAAATCAAATTTGTCTTTACCTCCCACGCCTTTTTCCTGTGCAATCCTTATAATTTCCGATTCGATTTATCACGCAAAAAAAGAAAATAATGTGGGAGAGGAATTGCAATCATTGATTCGGGGAAAGGGCTTTGATGTTCAGCATACTTATTGTATTCCGGATGATAGTCATCAGATACAAACCATTATACAGCAATGCGTCAATTCTGGCGTTGCTTTGATCTTGACAGCCGGAGGAACCGGATTGACCTCCAATGATATAACCCCCGATGTCATAAGGCCAATGCTTACCCGGGAGATTCCCGGTATGGCAGAATTAATGCGTGCTTACGGAACAGCGCGTACTTTTCAAGCTGTTGTTTCAAGAGGTATTGCAGGATTTATTGGAAATACCTTAATTGTAACCCTGCCGGGTACAGTATCCGGTGCAATTGATTCATTTCATAGTTTGAAGGATGGCTTAATTCATGTATTAAGCGAGAGGAATAAAAATGAAAAAAAATGATTTTTTACTTCGTACAGGATTCTTTTGCGGTTTTGATTTTCTTATTGGATTTGTGACATCAACTTTTTCAAATCTTTTAAATCTTTTTTGCGAATCTGCAATTCCAATGTGCCGGCTTTTTGACCGGGAATATTTTCGAAAGTAGTTAAATCCTTCCCTGCTATATAGAGCAATGCCACCGGATTAAACCAGGCGGAAGTTAGTTCTGTTTTGAATATGTTTTTGGGATTTATATAAACTCTTTGAATGGCTCCGCTCTCTATTGGCTCCGGGTTGAAACTGCCTTTTAGCTTTCGTCTGATATAGACGAGCATTTTATTCAAATTGTCCGTTTCAATTTTAAATTCTAATAATAATTGGTCGTTTTCAATCCTCATCATGCCGGAGATTCTTACTTCAAAAAGTAGGCTTTCCTGAATCGTGTACCAAAATGGAATAGATAGGGGTGCATTCATAAAGATTAAATCGAATAGAATTCTTTTAATGCCTGTAATAATCGATTATATATATTGTCAGCGGAAGTATAAGTCCAGCCTCCAATATGTGGGCTAAACAGGATGTTCTCTCTTTGCATCAGGTTAAGATATAAATCCTTCATCTCATCGGTGATTTTGGCCATGTTTTCTTGTTCAAGAACATCCAGGCCGGCACCTAATATTTTTCCTGAATTTAATAAATCGGGCAAATCTTTGGTCAAGATAATTTCGCCACGGGATAAATTCAACAAATAAATAGATTTATCAAACGCTTCAAAAAAGGATTGGCATCCCCAGTGTCGTGTTTCATTCGTTAAGGGAATATGAAATGACAATACATCCGCGTGTTTCTGTATGGTTTCAACCGTTGATTCCTTGACATAGGCATCGGAATAGTTGCTTTTATATTTATCATAAGCCAGAATCCTACATCCGGATGCGGCCGCCATTTTGGCAAATGCCTGACCGGTGTGACCATAGCCTATGATGCCTACTGTCAGGCTACTCAATTCTATTCCCCGATTGGGTTCTCGTTTCCAAATAAATTGTCTTACCTGCTGATCCGCCCGTCTCAGGTTTCGGAGTAAAACCAGTAGATGGCCCAGTGCCATTTCTCCGACGGCTTGTGCATTTGCACCGGGCGTGCTAATTAATTGTATGCCCCGTTTTTCCAAGGCCTCTTCATCTATATGATCCGTACCTACGCCAGCCCTTAATACCAATTTCAATGAATGGGCATTTTGCATTAAATCTTCATCCACTTTCACGGCGCTGTTGAGGATTAATACCTCATATTCCGGCAGAATATTTTTATAAAAGGTTCTGTCTTGGCCTGTTTCGTAGCGCAATTCTACCCCTAATGTTTCAACTGATCTTCGAAAATGTTCAGGAAAAACATCAATCATCAATATTTTAATTCCGCGTTTCATGAAAGGGAGAAGTCTATGTCTCTTGTTATTTAACGAATGGCTTTGCTCTGCATTTGACCATGAAGCCAGAAATATTCCTCCAGTGTAAGGGCTTCTGCCCTCCGCGTCATCAGCACATCGAGTTTATCAGATTGGTTGAACTCTATAGAGGAAAGTGCATTTCTCAGCATTTTTCGTCTTTGGCCAAAGGCAGTTTTAACCAATCTTAAAAACGATCCAAAACCCAACTCCGGGGGGGTGGGTTTTCTGGTTAAAGTAATGACGGCACTTTTTACCTTGGGCGGGGGGAAAAAGGCTCCCGGGGGGACGGTCAGGTGATAGTGACAATCAAACCAGGCGGATAGAATGACAGAAAGGATGCCACAGGTCTTGGTTCCGGGAGGCGCACAAATACGATCTGCTACTTCTTTTTGAATCATGAATACCCCTTGCACGAGATTTTTTCGATAAGCCAATAAATGAAAGAAAATCGGAGAGGTGATGTTGTAGGGTAGATTCCCAATAACCCGGAATTCTTCTGACTCAGGGAATTTCCATTTTAGGACATCTGTTTCATGAATCTGAAATGCCCCCGCTTCGTAGTTCTGGTGCAGATACTGAATGGCTTCGGCGTCAATCTCCAATACATGCAGGTTTTTTACTTTAGTCGCAAGCCTTCCGGTGAGAACACCTTTGCCAGGTCCAATCTCAAAAACAGGTAAATCGGGTATGGTTTGCAGCAAGCCGACAATCTTGTCTGCCGTATGGGGTTCTGTCAGGAAATGCTGCCCCAGGTTTTTCTTCGGCTTAACATTGAGCATATTTCGTAAATTTACAATCTTAATTTGGATTCACACTTTACCCGATGCAGTTAAAATTTAGCAAATCGTTCATCACTCTGCCTGCGCAGTGTTCTTTTATTTTGTGTTCTACCGACACCGTAAATGAGGTTCGTGCTTTTTTGAAGAAATCAGAGATAGACCTGCCTTCCACAGCAAAGCCGGGGGACGCAGATCAGAAGACTTTCTTTCACACCAAGGATGCCATGGTTTATATCCTCGGGATAGGCGATGCGTCTGTGTTTTCCGTAGAGAAATTGCGGAGAAATATTTTTCAGGCAATTAAATGGAGTAATGACCTAAAGCAAAAAAGCCTGAGTATATGGTTTCCGAATTTGGGACAGCGCACAGATTGGGGAGAAGCCATAGGTGAGAGCGTAATTTTGAGTAATTATCAGTTTTTGAAATATAAAACCAAAGGAAATGGGCTGAACTCTCTTACATCCGTTACTTTGGTAACAAATGAAAAAGCAGTTGAGGCCGCTGCTAAAAAGGGGCAAACCATTGCTTTGTCGGTTTGTAAAGCCCGAGACCTGGTGAATGAGCCCGTCATTACTCTGACTGCTTCTGAATTGGGGAATCAAGCCAAGACGCTTGCGTCAAAGCATGGATTTAAGGCTGAAGTATGGGACAAGAAACGCATTGAAAAAGAAAAAATGGGCGGACTCCTCGCTGTGAATTACGGCAGTCCGAATCCTCCGGCATTTATTATTCTGGAGCATAAACCTGCCAAGGCCAAAAATAAACAGCCTGTTGTGTTTGTCGGTAAAGGGGTTGTGTATGATACCGGGGGCTTAAGTTTGAAGCCAACCCCCAACTCCATGGATTCCATGAAGTCAGATATGGCCGGTGCGGCGGCCGTCATTGGGGCATTTTGTGCCATTGCGGATTTGAAACTTCCTTATCATGTTATCGGATTAATTCCTGCAACAGATAATCGTCCGGGCGGCAATGCTTACACCCCGGGAGATGTGATTCGGATGTATGATGGCAGTACCGTTGAGGTATTAAATACCGATGCAGAAGGTCGGATGATTTTGGCCGATGCTTTGGCATACGCAAAAAAATATAAGCCCGAAGTAGTTGTGGATCTTGCAACACTCACGGGTGCTGCCGTTGTGGCGGTTGGGCATATTGGTATTGCGATGATGAGCACCGCTTCTGATGCAGTGGTTCAAAAAATGACTCAGGCAGGCGAAAATACTTATGAAAGGGTTGTGCGCTTTCCGCTGTGGGATGAGTATGATGAACTTTTGAAAAGCGACATTGCCGATCAGAAAAATATTGGTGGGCCTTATGGAGGCTCTATAACGGCAGCTAAATTCTTACAGCATTTTACAGATTATCCTTGGGTGCATCTGGACATTGCCGGGCCAGCCTTCTTACCGCATCAAGATTATTACAGAAGTAAAAACGGGACAGGGGTTGGTGTAAGGCTCCTGGTCGATTTCCTGAGCAGAATATAAACAGACATGGCAAAAATCAAATCCCATATCAAAATAGGGATCACACTTGGAGATTACAATGGGGTGGGGCCTGAGCTTATTCTCAAAGTTTTTGAAGATAATCGAATGTTGGGCTTGTGCACACCTGTCCTATACGGCTCCTCCAGGGTGTTGAGTTTTTATCGGAAACTTGGCAGTATAGAGAAGTTTCAGTTTCAGGTAGTATCAGACGCTACACAAGCCCAGGCGGGACAACTCAGCCTGATAGAATGTTTGCCCCCCGGAGATAAAGATAAGGATCGTGTGGAACCGGGTAAGCCTTCCGAAGCCTCGGGTATGGCTGCGTTTCTATGTCTGAAGGCTGCTATGAAAGACCTCAAGGAAGGCAAGATTGATGCAATGGTGACTTTGCCAATTGATAAATCTACCATCCAAAATACCGAATTTAAATTCCCCGGACATACCGAATTTCTTGCCGCCCAGTTTCAAAATGCAGAAACGGTAATGTTAATGGTGCATGAAACTCTAAGAGTCGCAACTGTTACAGGGCATTTGCCCTTGAATGATGTGGCCAGTGCATTGACATCCGAAAAGATTCTGAAAAAAATACGGGTACTTCAGCAGTCTTTAAAGGTGGATTTTAATATTCAAAAACCTCAAATGGCAGTGTTGGGATTAAATCCTCATGCCGGCGATAATGGGTTGTTAGGGAAGGAAGACGCCGAGATCATTCGCCCTGCAATCGAGAAGGCCAAAACAGAAAAGATGTTTGTCAAAGGGCCTTATCCTGCAGATGGTTTCTTTGCTCATGGCGCCTATCAGCATGCAGATGCCATTCTGGCCACCTATCATGACCAGGGGCTGGTCCCCTTTAAACTGATCGCCTCCGGTAAAGGGGTGAATTATACCGCAGGACTTCCGGTGATTCGTACCTCGCCCGATCATGGTACTGCGTATGACCTGGCCGGAAAGTTTATTGTAGATGAAACGAGCACACGGAATGCCATATTCCTGGCTTTGGACATCTTCTCTACCCGGGCTGCAAATTTGGCGCTGGCTTCAGGTGCCCTCAAGGGAAAAGTGCCTGAAGAACTCATGCGGGAAGATGAAGTAGCCTTGACGGAATAATCTTAGCAAACCTCTACAGGGATGGATATTACATTATTGCTTTCTAATATTACGAATCCTACCCTTCTGTTTTTTGTGCTGGGGGTTTTTGCTGTACGGGTGAAAAGTGATTTGGAAATTCCCCCGTCTTCAGCCAAATTTATTTCGCTCTATCTATTGTTTGCTATTGGGTTTAAAGGTGGTCAGGAATTATCGCATAGCGCCTTCACGCCGGAAATCTTGTGGTCTCTTCTTTTCGGATTAGCAATTTCCGCCTGCATTCCTGCCTATTCATTTTTTATTCTGAAGCGAAGGTTGACGATTTCAGATTCTGCGGCAATTGCTGCGGCTTATGGCTCGGTCAGCGCAGTAACTTTTGTAGCGGCTTCCTCTTTTTTGGAGGCGCGTCAGTTGAATTTTGGTGGGCACATGGTAGCTGTTATGGCTTTCATGGAAACGCCGGCTATTATTGTTGGGATGTTGATGTTGAAACTCTATGAATCAGATTCCAATGTCTCTTTTCGGCAGACGGCTCATCATTCCTTTACCAACGGAAGTGTCTTGTTGATTTTGGGCAGTCTGGTGATTGGCTTGATTGCGGATGAAAAACAGGCGGAAGGTATTAAGCCCTTCACAACAGATATTTTCAAAGGGTTTCTGGCTATTTTTCTTTTAGAAATGGGCATGGTAAGCGGTCGGAACCTGGCCTCTTTTTTTAAATATGGCTGGTTTGCTCCGGTTTTTGCTGCGCTGATGCCTTTAGTTAATGGATGTCTCGTGGCATTTATTTCCGGCTCAGTGACCCAAGAGGCCGGAAATCGTCTCATGTTTGCCGTCCTTGCGGCAAGTGCCTCTTACATTGCGGTTCCTGCTGCCATGAAAATGGCTGCGCCTAAAGCAGATCCCGGATTGTATATCCCCATGGCGCTTGCCGTGACCTTTCCTTTGAATATTACGGTGGGCATGCCCTTGTACTTATGGGTTGTAGGGATGAGTTAAGGTGACGGTAAGTTACTTACCCCCCTTGGTAAGTTACTTACCCCCCTTGGTAAGTTACTTACCCCCCCCTTGGTAAGTTACTTACCTTTCTTAATTTTATATGCATGAAACTCATCCTATTCTCCCTTTGCTTTTCCTTCTTCCTCTCCTGCACACAGTCCCCTTCCTCGGAGGATTCAATAAATGTTCCCAGCCCATCCGGGCTGGAAATCCAGGAACAGGTCCTTAAGGAAGGATTTAGTCCATACAAGGTTCAAATCCCCGATAGAGATACTTTCGTCTTCATTCAGCAGTGGGATGCTTGCAAAGATTTTGCAGCCTGTCAGCTGAAAGACCTGACTTCCGGTCAAAAAAAACATATTCAAATTATTGATAAAAAACAGGAGGCGATGTTGCGCCTGTTCGGGTTGGGGGCTTTAGTCCTGGGGAAGAAAGACAAGGTGATGATTATTGACTATACGGAATATAAAGACCTTCAATGCGAAGGGGTCTCCGAGCCAATTCGCAAGGGCGTTGGTGTCAGGGCCGCTATCTTTATTCGAAATTCAGATTCTAAACTCCAGCTTACTTCTCCTGCACAGGTTGCTGCTGCGGTTGAGCTTGGTCAACTTCAGGCTGAACTGACCCTGCATGTGTTTGGTTTTAAAAATGAAATCAGTCGTAAAGTGCTGGAGGAATTTGGAAAGTCAGGGTCAGTATTTAATGTAGATGCCTATCTGGCCCTGCATAATCAGGTAGGAAAAATAATGGAATCCATGCAGGATACTATGAGGGTAGAGCCGGTTAGAATTCCTATGTAAGGTTAAGGCAGATTTACCCCATCATCACCTGCACGACCCAGGCCCCAACCCATGCCATAACGGTAAGATATGCCAGCATAATTCCCGGCCATTTCCAGGAGCCGGTCTCTCTTTTGGTAATGGCTAAGGTACTCATGCATTGCATGGCAAAGGCATAAAAAATTATTAAGGCCAGACCGGTTGCCAGGGAATAGACGGGTTTGCCACTATCCTGAAAGATCTCCTGTCGCATCCGTTCTTTTAGCGTGATGGGGTCTTCCTCCTGATCTGTAGCAGCATACAGTGCCGCCATTGTGCCAACAAATACTTCTCTTGCTGCAAATGAGGCGATTAAGCCTATGCCGATTTTCCAATCAAAGCCCAGTGGTCGAATAATAGGCTCTATGGCTTTCCCTAAATACCCGGCGTAGGATACTTCTAATAATTCTGCCTGCTTTTGGGCTTCTAGTTCCGAAGGATTTTGTCCTTCCAAAGTGCTCAGTTGTTCGTATTTGCTTTCAATCTCGGCTCGAGGGGCATCCGGGCCATAGGATACAAGAAACCACAAGGCGATGGAAATCATCAAAATAACACGACCCGCTTCCCAAATAAATGCAATGCACTTGTGCCAAACCGTCAGAAATATATTTTTTAAGGAAGGGAATCTGTATTGCGGGAGTTCTAAAATAAATGGCAAGGGTTGAGTTTGTGGTAGTCGGCGGTGCATCACCGCTGCGACCAAAAGGGCCATCAAAAAACCCAGGACATAAAGACCCAACATAATTAATCCCCTTATGTTGATGAATCCCCAAAAATAATACTCCGGTATGACAAGGGAAATGAGGAGGGTGTAAACCGGTATTCTGGCGGAACAGCTCATAAGGGGGGTTACCAAAATGGTAATCAGGCGTTCTTTTTTGTCAGGAATGCCGCGGGCGCTCATAATAGAAGGAATCGCACAGGCCATCCCACCAATTAAGGGGATAACCGACCGTCCATTGAGCCCAAACCGACTCATGATGCGGTCCATCAAAAATACCACCCGAGCCATGTAGCCAGATTCTTCCAGGACTGCAATGAAGAAAAATAAAAAGGCAATTTGGGGAACAAATACGACGACACCGCCAATGCCTGCAAGAATTCCATTTTGAACTAAATCCTGAGCCGTTCCCTCCGGAAGTAAGCCTGCGATTATTTGTCCTGCTTCAGAAAAAAATAGTTCAATCCATTCCATGGGTTTTTCAGCCCAGGCAAAAATGGCCTGAAACATCACCGCCAGCGCCAGCATAAATATCACATAACCCCAAACAGGGTGGGATAGTAGCTTGTCTGCAGCTTGCTTCTTAGGGCGTTCAGATGGGGCTTGTACAACGACGGATTCCAGGATTTGGTCAATGCGTTGATAGCGTGCCAGCATATCCTGTATCATCAAGGCTTCAGCCCGGTCAAAGGCTGCGGTGGTAGCATTCAGATTTTTACTTGTTTCCTTCAGAAAGGATTTGTAGTCATCAAAGGTCTTATATTGTGAAGACTCCGATGTATTTAGATCTTTTAAAAACAGTTCCGGGGCAGGGAGAAAGGGTTGACCTAATCGATGTTGAAGTTCTCCAATGCCAAAGCCTGTATGGGCGGAAACAGGCATAATTTCCAGACCTATTGCCTGGCTTAATTTTTCAAAGTCTATCCTTTTTCCGGATTTCTCCAATAAATCTACCCTATTGACAATTAACAGGCAGGGAATGCCTGTGTCAGCAATTTGAGAACATAACAGTAAACTGTTTTTTAAGGCTGTTGCATCTGCAACAATCAGGACGCGTTCCGGGTAGTCGTAATGCTCGCAATCGCTTAGAATATTTGCGGTTACAGCCTCATCTTCCGATTTAGGAAATAAACTATAGGTGCCTGGAAGATCCACCAGTGTGCCGGATTTTCCACTCGGTAAAATAACTTGACCTGTGGCCTTCTCGACAGTAACTCCGGTAAAATTTCCGATTTTTTGATTCAACCCCGAGAGGGCATTGAAGAGGGAGGATTTTCCGGAATTCGGTTTTCCGGCAAGTGCTGTGGTTCCCGGCGTATAAATTTCTGTAATGTTCATGCCGGGATATGTTGAACCAGGATGATTTTGGCGTCTTCCTGACGCAGGGCAAATTGAATTTCCCCGCTTTGGTAAGCGCCGGGCCCTTGAAAGGGGGCATAAAACAGGCAAGAAATATCGGACCCGATACTGACACCCATTTCCCCGAGAACTCTTTGTAAATGGGTGGAGCCTATGCTTTTAATTCGAACCGTATTTCCCGGTTTCGATTCCCACAATTCAAAAATATCCTTATCTAAATTCATTCCAAACAACCCGTCTGCAAAACTAAAACCATTCCCGAATATGGCGCTAAAATTTTATCTCTTTTGTGGGTTTGGGGTGTTTTTTTATTTCATCTCCAGTCCACCATCAAAAGGGAAATCAGAAACAGAGGTTGAATCCATGTTTGGGTTTAAGGGGTGTTTTTGAAATCTTTGTCAATCAATTATTTGTGTTCTTCCATTTCTAGGCTTAAATATGACCGTTCAGGCAAAAAACAATTTGTCTGTTTCGAAAATTAGGGTAAATTGGCAGGATAAACTGAAAAACCGCTTCTGTCTGTGAACCGACTTATACCTATATTTTTACTTCTGCTTTTGGGCGCAAGCCTGCCTATACTTCAGGCACAGCAGATGATTCAGCTCTATACGGAGGATTTTAATACCGGTGGCGGCTCGTTTACCTTAAATACTTCCGGTCCTGCGGCCAATAATGGGATTAATCAGTTTGTTCTCAATAATCAATACAATGGAGGGCCTAATTACCCCGTAACCACACCACAAACCAATACCACCAGCGGCACAATTGGCGGTGCCCCATTTAGTCCGTATCTGCATATTCATGATCAGGCCTATGCCGGAACTGCTGCAAATGCCAATTATAATTCCAATGTTGCCTCCGATCGTTTTGCCGCTATGAATCAGGGGTTCTGTACCATGGGTTTGACCCAGGTTACGCTTACTTTCTTTTATCTGGCACAAGGAAATTCGACGGATTACGGGGAATTGTATTACAGTCTGAATGGTGGTACTTCCTGGATTTCGACAGGATATCAGTTTAGTAACACTTCTCTTTGGACCTATCAGATTGTTACCAACCCGGCTTTTGATAATCAGCAAGATGTGAGGTTTGGATTTCGTTGGAGAAATACAGCCAATGGCTCTGCTCCCTCAATGTCACTTTCCATTGATGATATTATTGTGGTCGGAACTTATGATAACATCAATAGCCCTGTTACCATTAGTGTGCCTAGTGTTGCACCTGATCCTGTATGTCAAGGGGCTTTCCTAAGCATTCAATATGCTCTGTCCGCGCCATTATGTGCCGGTACCTATGCAATTGAAATGTCAAATTCCGCCGGGAATTTTGCCCCCGCCCAAAATATGGGGGTATTCAATATTGGTCCAAATACCACGACCGGTGGGATAAGTATCGTGATTCCAACCACGACACCTGCAGGTAATTGTTATCGAATACGAATTTCACGCCTGAGTCCTGCGCCGGCTATTACAGGTATTGCTTCAGTTTGTTTTACAGTTCAGGCTTGTCCCAATACAATCACAACGCTTCAACCCGCAGTGACTCTTGGGCCGGATACATTATGTGTGAACAGTGTGATTGATGTGCCGTTTTATTCCACAGGCGCTTTTCTTGCCAATAATCAGTACATCGCGCAACTATCAGATGCCAATGGCAGTTTTGCCAGCCCTCAGACCATTGGTTCCATCCCGGATCCCAATACTTATGATCCTACCTTAGGCTCGCCTCCGGGAAATGTATCCGGGGTTGTGCCTGTTACGCCTCCGGGATGTAATTACTATATTCGGGTGGTCTCTACAAGTCCATCCGTTATTCCTCCGCCGCCCTCTTATTTTGGACCTTTCTGTATTCGGCAGTGTGACATTGAAACGAATAACATTGTAGATATCAGCATGTGTATCACTGCCGGAATCGGTGCAGACAGTACCGTTCAGATAAATGTAAATTCCTGGAACAATACTACGACTTACTGTCCTACCAATCAGTTTCAAATTCAGGTCATCAATTCTCAAACCTATCAGGTTTTAAATACGGGGGGGCTTGGAACCGTTAATCTGAGCGGCAATGGGAGTATGACTTTATCTGTGCCCGGCTTAAGCCAGTTAATCCCTATCATTGGTGCTCCCGGAACAGGCATGTTTTATGTGCGTGTGGTGGCCACCTGTCCTTCTGACACCAATCAGGTTTTGGGTACTTTAATTCGTTTAACCATCGGTGCACCGGATTCCATACCTCCAACTATTTTTCCCAGTGATTCGGCTATTTGTCCGGGGGATATATTAAGCCTGTTTTATTTTCCAATGAAGCCGGGTTCCAGATACCAGTGGTGGTCGCCTTCCTTGCAAAATGGGAATCCTTTCTTTTGGGCTTTTAATCCTTTAATGGTGCAGTTTAACCCCAATGCGCCTCCGGGTACCCATTACTTCTCCGTCAGAGAAAATAATATGGGGTGCTGGGGACCATGGGCGGATACGGTTTCCGTCAATGTTTTAGGGGTGCCGAATGTCAACATAACCGGACCTACTCCGGTTTGTGCCGGAGATACGGTACAATTTCAAGTGCCATTTATGGACAATACCTATTATCAATGGAATATTACTTTTGGCAATATAATTGATACGGCTAATAATGTTATTACAGTCGTATTTCCTGGTCCGGGAACAGGAAGCGTTAGTGTTTTTGCATTGAATAAATGCGGGTCAGCAACCGGTAATTATAATTTTACGGTATTAAGTAAACCTATCGTAACTGCCAGCAATGACACAACCCTTTGTGTCAATGTTCCCGTAACGCTCAGTGCCCAAAGCAATGCGACGACTTACGATTGGTTTGCAGGAAGTAATCCAATCGGCTCCGGCCAAAGTATCGTGGTTACACCTCAGGTGACGACGACCTATACCGTGGTTGTCACGGATCAAAATGGCTGTAAGCAAAGGGATTCCGTAACCGTTAATTTGTTTGACTTACCCGTTCCGGATTATGTCGTGATGGAGGAAAAATGTTTTGGAGATAATACCGGCTCCGCCACCGTAACGGTTACCGGCGGGTTGCCTCCTTTCCAATATGCATGGTCCACGCTTCCTCCACAAACAAGTACCACGGCAATAAATCTGCCTCAGGGAACTTTCCAATTGTCTATTACTGATAATCTGGGATGTGTTTTTTTAGATACAA
The DNA here is from genome assembly GCA_947459115.1 of Bacteroidota bacterium. Lineage (GTDB taxonomy): Bacteria > Bacteroidota > Bacteroidia > J057 > RFSG01 > CANHCC01. Next base: position 30,371 of record CANHCC010000001.1, read on the forward strand.
TTGAAATTACCGGACCGGATACTTTGGATGCGCAGATTCTTCCAAGTCACATCTCTTGTTTTGGATATATCAATGGTTCCGCTCTTGCCAGTCCTACCGGCGGGATACCTCCCTACCGTTATGCCTGGTCAACCGGCGGAAACAATGCGCTCGTACAGGGATTGTCTGCCGGTACATATAATCTCACCGTCACAGATAGCAATAATTGTATTGCCACAAATTCCGTGGTCATTCTGCAGCCCACTCAATTGATAACGACCCTGCAAGAGAAGCAGGTTAGTTGTTTTAATGGGTCAGACGGGGTAGCTACTTCGATGACGCAGGGTGGTACGCCGGGTTACTTATATAACTGGAGTACCAATCCCCCTCAACAGGCCGCTACTGCCTTTGGGTTATCTGCCGGTACTTATCGGGTTACGGTCACAGATGGAAACGGATGCCAAACGGATGGCTTTGTAACCGTCACGCAGCCTGATAGCATTCGATGGGACTTAGAGGTGCGCAATCCTACATGCTATGGGTATTTCGATGGATGGGCTGTCGTAACCCTCTCAGGAGGTATACCTGGATATCAGGTTAATTGGGGAATTCAAAAAGCGCCCGACGTTTGGATGGCCACCGGCTTGAATGCAGGGCTGCATTTATTCCCCGTGATGGATTCCCGCAATTGTTTGGATACTGTTCCAGTGCTTCTGGGTCAACCTAATCCCTTGCCTTCTCCAACGGTATTTGACGATACCATTTGTGCAGGAGATCGTGCGGCACTCAAAGGCATGGTGCAAGGCGAGAAAAATTCAGTGTGTTGGTCCTTCACAGCTTCTGACCAGTACCCGATTTTTTGCGGCAAAACTTATCTGACCGATGCCTTGTATTCCACCCGATATTATTTTGCTCAAACCGTAGATGATATTGGTTGTAAAGGCGCAATGATTCCGGTACTTGTAACGGTAAATCCTATACCCTCTGTTGAGTTTGAGGCAGATAAAGTCTACAATGAATTGCCCAATGCAGTCTTTAGTTTTTATCCGACGGATACTTTTCCTGAAATTGTATCCTGGTTGTGGGAGCTAGGAGATGGCAATACCTCTCTGCAAAGAGAACCAGTGCACCAGTATTCAGAAACCGGGCATTACACGGTGAAAGTTACAGCAATAGATTCCAACGGCTGTAAAGCAGTGGTAGAAAAAATCCGATATGTAGAAGTTGGCAGGACGGTTTTCCTCGTAGCCCCTAATGCCTTTTCACCCAATGGCGATGGGGTGAATGATTTCTTCAGTATAAGTCACCGCTTCATTCAATCCTTCACTATTAAGATGTTCGATAGATGGGGGAATATGATATATACTTCTGATAACCCGAATTTCCGTTGGGATGGCTCTTTAAATGGTCAGCCTTTGCCCGAAGGCGCCTATGTGTTTACGGTTTATGGATTGGCCGCAGATGGAACACCGGTGGAATTATCCGGTTCGGTAACTTTAATTCGTTAAGGAAATGATGCACCCAAAATATTTTCTCATGCTGTTTTTCTTGTTGTGTTTTCATGGCCTGATGGCACAACAATTTCCGCTTTCCTTTTCTCAGTCTGTGTGGGAGGTTGGCGATATTCCTCAAAAGGGATTGAAGAATCAGGTAATCCAGGTGACCAATGTGACTGAGGCTCCGGTTGGTATTTATCAGTTTAATCCTATGAATCCAATGGTGTCAGGCAGAGCAAGAAAGACATTATTGCAAGCAGGGGAAACAACAGATGTTCATCTGCAAATGTATGCGCATGGAGAGAAAGGCGATTTTGCGCACAAGATTGTGGTGACCTTGATTGGAGATAAGCGCACGGCCGAAATTATTGTTAAAGGAAAAATTACAGAACCCCAGCCTCTGGGAGTAGGAAAAATTAAGCCGGACACTGCCGGCTTACCTGTACTTAAAGTAGGAAAATGAGCTTCGCTTGCACCAAGCCCCTGCTTGGTGCAAGCGAAGTGCATGCATTATTTTATAATCTCAAATCCTGTATAAGGTACCAGTGCTTTAGGAATCCTTATATGTCCCTCCTCTGTTTGATTGTTTTCCATCAAGGAAGCCAGAATTCTCGGTAAAGCTAAAGCCGAGCCATTAAGGGTATGGCATAACTTATTGCTTTGACTGCTTTTGTCTTTGTATCGTAATTTCAGACGATTGGCTTGAAAGGTCTCAAAGTTGCTGACAGAGCTGACTTCCAGCCATTTTTCCTGAGCCGCACTCCATACTTCCATGTCATAGGTTTTGGCCGAATTGAAGCTCATGTCTCCTCCACACAACAAGACCACCCGATAAGGTAATTCAAGTTTTTGCAGCAGAGTTTGTACATAAGCACTCATTTGCTCTAATGCCTCATAGGACTTATCCGGGTGGGTAATTTGTACAATCTCCACCTTGTCAAACTGGTGAAGCCGATTGAGTCCCCTGACATCTTTACCATAAGATCCGGCTTCTCTTCTGAAGCAAGGCGTGTACCCACAATTTTTGATTGGGAAGTCCTCTTCAGTTAAAATTACATCCCGATAAATATTGGTTACCGGTACCTCGGCAGTTGGAATGAGATATAAATTGTCTTCGGTCACAAAATACATCTGCCCTTCTTTATCCGGCAATTGCCCAGTGCCGTAACCGGAATCAGCATTGATTAAAATCGGCGGCTGGATTTCCAAATAGCCTTCATTTCTGGCTTCATCTAGAAAAAAATTAATCAATGCCCTTTGGATTCGGGCCCCTGCGCCTTTATAAACGGGGAATCCTGCGCCCGTGATTTTGTTGCCTAATTCAAAATCAATTATATCTAAGCTTTTCGCCAGGTCCCAATGAGGTTTGGCATTGGGCGGGAGTTGGATTTTTAGGTCATTCTGAAATACAATGGTATTGTCTTCCGGTGTTTTGCCGGGAGGAACGGAAGGGTCGGGAAGGTTAGGAAGAGAAACCAGTAAGGCCTGCTGTTCTTTTTCGATATCCTCTAATGATTTTTCCAGCTGTTTGATGGTGTCTTTTAGCGTATTGACATTGGCCTTTAATGCTTCAGCACCCGCCTTGTCTCCTGAAGCCATCATTTGGCCTATGGTTTTGGCTGCGGCATTAGATTCTGCCCGGTTTTGTTCGAGTCGGGTCATGACGCTTCTTCGATTTTCATCGAACGCAAGTATCGCATCAATTTTTTCTGCGGCTTGCTGCACTCCCTTTAGGGTCAAGCCAGCGATAGCCGTATCTTTTTGATCTCTAAGCTGAGAAAGTAATAACATAGTGTTTTTGGCTTCGTTATAAGGGACAAAATAAAGAAAAAATAGGGGGATTGTTCAGAATTGATTCAACCTGACGCTAAGTCCTTTTTGAAAATATATAGAAGGCTTTGACTATCAAGTGTCCCTAATGACAATCGTAAAAAAATCAATTGACCTCAAGATTTGGCAAATATTGAGAATCCTGTTACTTTTGTCAGGCGTTTAGTGCAGTTCGTTACACCTGGAACCTTGTTGTTTCATAAGTTAACGAAGCGGATTTTAGCCGGTATTCTTTTCTATTCGTCTTCGGCATCCGTTTATCTCTAACGCCAATCAAAAAATCTCTTCTAGTTTAATACTGCCTTTGCGTATTATCCCATTGTTCACAGTACTTTATTATCTATGTTTGATATCAATGAGTTGAGTTCACTCTCCGTGAAAGACTTACAAAATCTGGCCAAAAAGCTCGAGCTTCAGGATGTAAAAGATTTAAAAAAACAGGATCTGGTGATGAAACTCATGGAGTTTCAGGCCGCAAATCCGGATATGAAAATGCCGGTGATTGCCCCTCCGGCTAAATCTTCCAGAAAGTCTAAAACGACCGTTGAAGCTTCTGATCTTGTTCAGGAAGATCTTCCGACTTCTGCAACAGAGGTAACCTCTCCAGCTGAAGTGTCAGGGGATGCCCCGGTTTCCAGAGAAGATGTCAGAGATCGTCAGCCTGCAAATAGACGGCAACCCCGTGAGGCTGTTGTTAATCTGCCCCCGGCAGAAAGTCTGAATGAGATCATGCCGACGCCTGCTGCCTCTTCTCAGGAAAACAGAAGCGTACCTTCTTCCTCTCAAGGCCGTGAGCGTAATTTTACGCCCCCGGCACATAAAGAAAATCCCAGGCAGGAATTTAACCAAACGCCTCCGCCTCAAAGAGAGGAACCCTTACCGCCTGCCATACCGCAGTTTGATTTTGATGGTATCATTGAGGCGACAGGTGTCTTGGAGATAGTGCCTGAAGGATACGGTTTCCTCCGGTCTCCGGAATACAATTATCTCGCATCGCCCGATGATATCTATGTGTCCCCGTCTCAGATTAAACTTTTCGCCATGAAAACCGGCGACTCTGTGCAGGGTACAATTCGTCCGCCCAAAGAAGGGGAAAAATATTTTGCCCTTCTCAAAGTTGAAACCATCAACGGGAAACCTTGGGAAAAAGTCAGAGACCGTATCCTATTCGATCATCTGACTCCGCTTTTCCCGGATGTGAAATTTAATCTGGAAGGCGACCCATCCGATTTATCTACCAGAGTTTTGGATTTATTTGCGCCGATTGGTAAAGGGCAAAGAGGGCTTATTGTGGCTCAGCCCAAAACAGGTAAGACCATACTGCTTCAGAAAATCGCCAACTCCATTGCGAAGAATCACCCTGAAGTATATTTGATTATTCTGCTCATAGATGAAAGACCGGAAGAGGTTACAGACATGGCCAGAAATGTGAATGCAGAAGTGATTGCCTCAACATTCGATGAGCCGGCAGAAAGGCATGTTCAGGTAGCAAATATTGTTCTTGAAAAAGCCAAGCGCATGGTAGAGTGTGGGCATGATGTTGTCATCTTACTGGACTCTATTACGCGTCTGGCCAGAGCGCATAATACTTGTATGCCAGCATCCGGGAAAATCCTGTCGGGTGGGGTAGACGCCAATGCGTTACATAAGCCTAAGCGTTTCTTTGGTGCTGCCAGAAATATTGAACATGGGGGATCTTTGACCATCCTGGCTACCGCTTTGATTGATACCGGTTCCAAAATGGATGAGGTAATCTTTGAAGAGTTCAAAGGAACCGGTAATATGGAGCTTCAGCTGGATCGTAAAATCGCCAACAGGAGAATTTATCCTGCAATTGATGTGGTCAGTTCCGGGACACGCAGAGAAGATTTGCTGATGGACCCTAAGAATCTGAGCCGTATCTGGATTCTTCGTAAGCATATGTCGGATATGACCCCGGTAGAAGCAATGGAATTCTTGCAAGACCGAATGAAAAACACAAGGTCGAACGACGAGTTTCTGTTGTCGATGAATAAGTAAATTAATTTAACATATAGAATGCCGCAATCTGGTTTAAGGTAATTCCCTAAGTCATTTTGCGGTTTTCTTTTTGGCGAGACTTCCATTTACCCATTTCTCAATCTCTACGCCGATTGCAACTATAAAAGATGTCCCAATACATATTAGAATCTCGTGTATTGTAAGTGGATCTGTTTTAAACCAATCATTGAACAAAGGGATATAAAGGATCATAAGGTGAAGCATAAAGGTTAATAGGACAGCGCCTATTAGTGCCGGATTTCGAAAAAATGGAATCTTCCACAAGGGGACGCTTTCAGATCGGATGGTAATCACATGAAACATCTGGGCAAAACATAATACCGTAAAGACCATGGTTTGCCAATGCTCCATCTGGGCATTAATGGTCCACCAGGCAGTAAAAAGGGTAATGACTCCCATTAAAAAACCGACCCAGATGACATGAATGCCTAAGCCTCCGGCAAAGATGCTTTCGTTTGGTTTTCGGGGAGGGCGTTGCATGACATCAGAATCCGGAGGTTCTGAAGATAGCGCAATGCCGGGAAGTCCATCGGTAACCAGATTAATCCATAAAATGTGAATCGGCATTAACGGCATGGGTAATCCTAATATGGGCGCCATCATCAGGGTCCATATTTCTCCTGAATTGCAAGTCAAGGCATAGCGGATAAATTTCCGGAGGTTATTATAAATCGTTCGCCCATGTTTGATTGCTTTCGCAATGGTCGCAAAATTGTCATCCAATAATACCAGATCTGCTGCTTCCCGGGTAACTGCCGTACCCGAAATTCCCATTGCAATGCCAACATGGGCTTTTTCCAAAGCAGGCGCATCATTTACCCCATCCCCTGTCATCGCAACAAATTCTCCATCTTGTTGCAAAAGTTTTACGAGTCTGAATTTTTGTTCCGGACTCACCCGCGCAAAGACATTGGTCTGTCTTATTTTAGCAGCTAATACCGGGTCTTCGGTTGTCTCAAGTTCAGCCCCTGTCATGCACAGGTCTGCTGCGTCAGGCTTTAAAATGCCGGTTTTACGTGCAATCGCCAGAGCGGTCATTGGATGGTCTCCAGTGATCATAATCGTTCTAACGCCTGCTGTGTGACAATTCTGTATGGCCTGAGGGACTTCTTTGCGCGGGGGATCTTGTAATGCGGTCATCCCATAAAGGGTCAGGTTTTTTTCCAGATTCGGTGTGCAGCTCCGTAATTCTTCTGTCAGTAGTTTTCGGCCAGCCATCGCCAATACTCGGTAGCCTTCTCCTGCCCAAATTTCACTAATAGACTTTGCTTCTTCTATTCCCGCCTGAATATGTGGAAAGATAGATTCTGGTGCCCCCTTCACCAGTAAATAATAATCTTCTCCAATCCGGTGAATAGTGCTCATTCTTTTTCGTTTGGAATCAAAAGGTATTTCTCCAACCTTGGGCATTTGAGTCAAAGCCTGTTCAGGTTTCCATCCCATACGCTCTGCCAGATTCACCAACGCAATCTCTGTGGGTTCACCCAGTAATCCGGATTTCCATTCCACATCATGATTTAAACAAATGGTGTATTGAAAAAATGAAGGGTCACTTGGAGGATAAATCCAATGCTTTTCAACAGACATTTTATTCTCGGTCAATGTGCCTGTTTTATCTGTGCAAATACAGGTAACAGAACCAAGACTTTCAATTGCAGAAAGCTTTCGAACCAATACCTGTTGTCTTATCATTTTCCTGGCACCCAAGGCCAGAGAAACAGTTATGACGACGGGTAGGGCCTCAGGTATGGCTGCAACGGCCATAGAAATAACGGTTAGAAGAAGGGTTAGAAGGTCTTCTTGTCTCAGCCACCCAATAAAAAAGAGTATGACACAAAGTCCTAAAATTGCCCAGGTGAGTTTTTTGCCGAAGGCTTCCATCCGGATTTGTAAAGGAGAGGTACGCACATTGTTGCCCAGCAGACCTGCGATTTTTCCAAACTCGGTTTTCATTCCGGTATTTGTAACCAGGCCTTTGCCTCTGCCGGAGGTTACCAGAGTAGATTTATAGGCGAGATTGGTTCTATCTCCTAAGGAAAGATTTTCTCCGGGCAAGGGTGGGGTGGTTTTTTCTACTGCCTCGGATTCTCCCGTCAAAGAGGCTTCTGAAATTTTCAAAGACCAGGTTTCTATCAGTCTTAGATCCGCGGGAACAATCTGTCCCGCTTCGAGTATGACCAGGTCCCCCGGTACGAGAAGTTCCGCTGCCAGGAGCTGAGTCTCGCCCTCCCGAATAACTTTGGCCAGGGGTGCCCCCATTTGGGATAATGTTTCCAAGGCTTTATTGGCCCGAAATTCCTGAAAAAAACCAATGATAGCATTGGCCAGGATTATCGCTAAAATGACGATAGCGTCCGCCCATTCTCCTGCCAAGCCAGCTAAAACCGACGCTGCAATAAGAATCAGAATCATGAAATCTGAGAATTGGGACAGTAGAGTTTTCCAGGTGGAACTAGACTTCTCCCTGGCGAGTGCATTTTTGCCGAATGTATTTAGTCGTGATAAGGCCTCCCTTTGAAATAGGCCTGTTCCAGAAGTATTGAGATATTCAAAGGTTTTTGAGATGCTTAGGGTGTGCCAGATCATTAATTACATTGCTCTTGTATGGTTAAAAATTGATAAAGGGAATTCAAATAGAAGGTTTTGTAAAATGTAAATCTACCAAAGCTATTTTTAATGTGCCTTGGGTTAGCATAAATATGCAATTATTTATCCTAATAATTCTAAAAGTCCCAAAATTTCGGATAATTACGCTATTTTAGAGGACAATTTTACGATATGAAATTACGCCGAAAAGTCACTGGTTTCTTGTGTTCTTCATTATTCCTTTTATGTTTAACACATCTGTCTGCCCAACATATTGTTCCCGGAACAATATATTTTAAAGTCACCGCATCCGGTGTTCAGATTCCGGTATTTACCCATTCCGCCGCGTTGGATCATCTTTCAACCGACTGGGAAGTGCAGGTAGAAAAGTTTGGGATTTATGAAATTGTTAAGCCTTTTAAGATGTCGGATCCCGAAGTGCAAAAAATTTATCGACTGAGTTTTGATCCGGCTGTTTCCGGGGAGCCTTTGATTCAATGGCTTCAAAATATGGAAGGCATTCAATATGCTGAGCCTGCCCAAAGGTATTTTGCCACTCAGGTCCCTAATGATGTAGATGCCCGTCAACAATGGTATCTGGATTTAATCCAGGCCTTTGATGCCTGGGACATCGGAACGGGAAGCACTTCTGTTGGCGTTGCGATTGTGGATGATGCGATTAAAACAGATCATCCGGATTTAGCTCCGGTAATTTGGACGAATTCCGGTGAAATTTCAGGAAACGGCACGGATGACGATGGCAATGGGTATGTAGATGATGTAAATGGTTTTGATGTAGCCGATAATGATGGCGATGCCCGTCCGCCTGCTTCCGGGTTGTGGCAGTTGTTGGGGCTCTTTACCCATGGGACGCATTGTGCCGGAATTGCAGGGGCCGCCACCAATAATGGCGCCGGCATCGCCTCAATAGGCAATGGAATTCAACTCATTCCTGTAAAAGCTACTTCTAACAGTTCTCTTATTCCATTGGCCATTGATCGTGGAAACGAAGGGGTAGATTACGCAGTGGCCTCAGGCGCAAAAGTCATAAGTATGTCCTGGGGCGGTGCGGCCCAGGACTCAACCCTCACCAATGTTATTCAAGGGGCTGTCAATGCTGGCAGGATTCTGGTTTCTGCTGCAGGGAATGATGGTAATTCAACGCCCAATTATCCCTCCGCCTTGCCAGGGGTTATTGGCGTAGGTTCCATTAGTCGTGGCGATATTGTATCTTCTTTCTCTCAAAGAGGATCTATGATTGATGTGATGGCGCCCGGAGATTCTATTTACAGTACACTTGCCACCAGCGCTGTGTATGGCTTTCAAAGCGGAACCTCCATGGCTTGTCCGATGGTTGCCGGACTTTGTGGCTTGATGCTCTCTCAAAACCCTGGGGCAGATGCTGCTACCATAGAAAATTGTCTTAAGACCACTTGTGATAATATCGATGCCCTTAATCCTTCCCTGGCAGGACAGTTAGGGGCGGGCAGGATTAATGCAAAGAATGCGTTGGCTTGTATTTCCATGACGGTAGGTCTGACCCAAACAATAGAAAGACCACTGCCATCTGTTTATCCCAATCCGGCATCAGATCAGCTCCATTTGAAGGTGCCTTTCCTTGCAAAAACTGAGATTTTCAATAGTGTGGGCACATCTTACTATCAGGGAGAGGTAAGGCCTGATGTTACAAGTGAGATTCTTGTGCAGGACTGGCCCTCAGGCATTTACTTTGTTCAGATTAAAAATGTGTCTGATGGAAGTGTTCATTTTCTTCCTTGGGTGAAACCATGAGTTGAGAAATTATGCCTCAAGGAAATGCCAGACAGGGAGAAATTCTATGAGAAATCATCAAACTTTTCTATTCTGTAGGTTCGGTTTGTGTCGTGTTCAGGATTACATTGAGTACTTTTGCATTCTGTTTAAGATTAAATCCGTTATTCATTGAAAAAGCCTGAAATACTTATAGCGGGTGCAGGACCCGGAGGGGCAATTGCTGCAATTACCTTGGCGAAACAAGGTATCCCTGTGATATTGGTCGATAAAGAGACCTTCCCCAGAGACAAAATTTGTGGGGATGCACTCTCCGGAAAAGTGGTGGAGGTTTTAAGAAAGGTGGACGTGGATATTCTTGGACGGTTACAACTTTCTCCCATTCAGGTGGGGTCATGGGGCGTGGATTTTTATGCGCCAAACCGGAAATTGCTTCATGTGCCGTTTAAAACCAATTATGTCAAGACCGATAAAGCACCGGGTTATTTGACCACTCGATTGGACTTCGATAACTTTTTGGTAGAAGAAGTCCGAAAATATCCCGAAATTGATTTTCGGGAATCCTGTGAGATGAAAACTTTTGAGCGGATTCAGGGAGACTGGAAAGTGGGCTTCAAGTCCGGAGCAGAGGTTCAGGTCAAGATGATCATTGCCGCAGATGGCGCGCATTCGGCTTTTGCCAGAAAAGTGGGTCAGATTCAAATGGAAAAATCCCATTATTGTGGTGGTGTTAGAGCCTACTATACTGGCGTTACCGGAATGGATTCCGATAATTTTATCGAGTTACACTTTATTGATGATGTGCTTCCCGGGTATTTTTGGATTTTCCCTCTCCCCAATGGACGAGCCAATGTAGGCTTAGGGATGCGTTCAGATAAAATAAGCCAGAAAAAAATTGACCTTAAAAAATTGATGGAGAAAATTGTGACTCAAGATCCGGTTTTGTCCAAAAGATTTACCAATGCTACCTGTGAAGGAGACATTAAGGGTTACGGTCTGCCACTGGGCTCCAAAAAACGAAAAATTTCCGGGGATGGATTTGTGCTCGTTGGAGATGCAGCTTCATTGATTGACCCCTTCACCGGAGAAGGAATTGGAAATGCCATGATGAGTGGCTGGATGGCAGGAAATAAAGCTATTGAGGCCTTAAGTGCCAATAATTTCAGTTCTGATTTTTTGAAAAAATATGATGACGCGGTCTATGCAAGATTGTGGAGCGAATTGAGATTGAGTAAGATTATGCAGGAAATGGTCAATTATCCCTGGTTGTTTAACCTTGTTGTGAACAAAGCCAACCGGAATGAGGAACTTAGGACCACAATTTCCTGTATGTTTGAAGATTTGGATATGCGCAAGAAGTTGAGAAGCCCCAGATTTTACTTCAATCTTATGTTTGCTGACAAGGCCAAGTAAACTATGCCTGCTATAATTTCCTGGTTGTTATTTTTATTGCTCTCTCTCTCAACCGGATGGATATTAATTCAATTGGGCCAACTGGTCCAATTGATGTTAAAAATTCGATTTTTTAAAAAGACGGCACTTTCTTTTTTTGGGGGCTTTATACTCGTCTTTCTGTATTTGCTGATTTGGCATTTCTTTTATGCAATAACCCCCTTTACATGGGCAGGTCTGATTATCATTGCATGGATTCCAACTTTCTTAACGGCAAGGATTAAAGCCATGCCCATAAAGTATATAATTTCTGGTTTTAAAGTACCAAAGACTCAATGGGTTTCAATTTTCGGTTTAATTCTACTACTGTCTTTGTTTTATTGCCAATCTTTGGATGTTGGATTTACCTATGATGCCCTCACCTATTATTTTACGACTATCGCCTGGTATAAAGCGTATCCGGTGATTCCCGGACACACGAACCTGTTCGTTTATTTGGGTTTCAATCAAACCTGGTTTTTATTTGCTGCGCTTTGGGAGCAGACTTTTCTGAAGAATGCATCCTTTTTTCTTAGTGCCTTTCTGCTGGGTTGGTTCTCCTGGTTTCAGTGTCTGAGATTATTACACATAATTAATTTTCGTAAGAAGAATCATTCCTCCAGAGTGCTGTTTCCCTTGGTTTCTTTATATCTGGCGCTCAGTTCCATTCATATCAGTTCCCCCGCGCCAGATGTCGCCGTGATGGTCATCACCCTCGAAATTATCTGGTATCTGGGACTAATGTTATTCAAGCGGAAATTGAATAGGGGCCGTTTGGAATGGGTTCTATTGCTTGGGGTTGCATTTGTTAGTGTGAAGTTAAGTATGATTGGCCTATGTATTGGTCTGGGGATATTATGGGTGAAGTCTGCCTTCCAAGAGGGTCTGACTCAAATAAAGGCCAGTTGGGTCTGGGCTTTTTTGGTTACGGGATTTATGGGGATATGGATGTTTAGAGGCGTGCTTTTGTCCGGATATCCATTGTTTCCTTCTCCATTGTTATCTGTTCAGGTGCCCTGGCTTGTGCCGGAAAGAATTCCCGTCACTTTTACACAATATATACTCCAGTTTGCACGGATCAAGATGCATGGCCAATTCCTGGAGGAATATGCTGGTTTGAATTGGTTGCCGATTTGGTTCCAATCTTACAAGTATAATATTTCTTTACTCCTTTTTATTGGAGGTATCCTGGCATTCTACACCTATAAAATTTATTCCGCGAAGGTTCCGCGTTTAAATTCCTGGTTAATCTTACCCTTGTTTTCCGCCATTGTTTTTTGGTTTGTTTCAGCGCCGGACCCTCGATTTATTGTGGGCGTTTTATGGGGCGGTGCAGCATTGGGTCTTGGGTTATGGTTTTCTTATTTAGTGCGTGACCAACGGTTTTATAATTGGGGTATTCCTGCTATTCTTCTGGTGATTCTTGTTTTGCGGTTTAACAGGCATCCAGAGTTTCCTTTGGGGTTGCCACAGGCTAAATGCATCCAATATCAACTTCCTTCAGGGTTAAAAGTTTTTTTGCCTGAAAATGTAGATACCGATGATTGGAGAACCGCTCTGTGTCCTCTCCCCTCTACTGTAATCCCGGATACGGCCCTCGCCTCTGGTCAATATTATGGGCGGTTATACTTTTATCTGCAAACGAGTCCCTCTGGAAATCCTTAACGCTACAAATGAAAATTAGAATTATTGTCCTTTCATTGCTTACAATCGCTGTCTTCATCGGTATATATCAATTGCTAGATACCAAACAGGAATCTGCATACAGACAAAAATTGTATGAGGATAGACGTGAGAAGAATCGATTCTTTATGGTATCCGAATATTCTCCTTTGGTGGCAGAACAAAAAAAATCCTTTAAAGGATTGGAATATTTTTCGCCTGATGAATCCTGGGTTGTTTCTGCCAAATGGAGCCCGGCTACCACAATGGATACCCTTTTATTGCCAACGAACAGCGGGGAGACAGACTCTATTATTGTGATGGGGAAGGTGGAGTTCAAGATTGGAGAAAAAACTTTCGTTCTCACCGCCTATCTGAATCCTTATGATTCTGAAAGACCATTATTTATACCTTTTAAGGATAAAACTTCCGGAATCGAATCCTATGGCGGTGGGCGTTACCTTGATGCTAATTCTGAAAAGGATGGGGTTGTATTGTTAGACTTTAATATGGCCTATAACCCATTTTGTGCTTATAATGCGGATTACTCCTGCTTCTTTCCGCCCTTAGAAAATGTTTTACCTGTCGAGGTTACTGCGGGTGAGAAATTTGTTCAGGCTCAGTTTCCCTGATTCCAACACCAGTTTCATCGCTTCATAGTTAAATTTTGAAGATTCATCGGAATCCGCATGATTTTGACGGGATTTTTTTTAATTTTACATGTCATAAAATACTTAATAGCCATTGGTTTATCCCTTATGAACGCATTAGTTGGTCGTTTTACTTTGATTTTTCTTTTCTCTGTCCTGTTTACTGCTTGTTTTAACAAGAAAAAGGATGATCAGGATTCTATCCTTACTCCCAAAATTGAGGATAAAGGCTCTCCTCTCATAGATGTTGGTCTTCCACTGGTCATTAATGTAAATGACCCAGTTATTAAGGATGTATGGCCACAATTTGCAACCGTTTATGTGACCGGAGACAGTTTTACGCTGAATGCTTCCTTTAGTGATGATAGGAAATTGGAGAAGTTCTGGTTTGACATTAATCCTGTTTTTCAGCTATCCGTTGATAATAGTGGATGGGAATACACAGATACAAGATCCCTCACCGGAACCATTAGAGGTTTTACAAATAAGTACAAGATTCCTAGCTCAATTGACGGTGGCTTTTATAAGCTGATTGTTAATTGTATGGATTCTGCTGGAAACCTGGCAACTCCGGTTCAGACCTACTTTATCATTCGCAACACCTTTGATGATTCGATTCCACTTTGCAAAATCACCTCCCTTGATACCAATAATTACAACAACAATTTTGTCTCGATTGGTGGTACCGTAACAGTAGATGGTTTTACCTCAGATAACATTAGTGTGAAGTATTACGATGTGAGGGTTAAAAACAAGAACTCTCAGCAGGTTATTTCTACCCTGGTTTCTCAGGATCAGGTTTATTCTTCTCCTGTTCCTGTTGCTACCAGTTGGACAGTTCCTGCCGGTACCCCACTTGGTTGGTATCAGGTCGTCTTACGGTCTGTGGACAGATACAATAACATGGATTCCTTGACGGTAGATGTTAGGGTACAGCCATAGTTTAGGATTAAACATTTAATAAAAGAGCCACCCTTGGGTGGCTCTTTTATTTTAGGGCGAAATGGGTAAGTAACTAACCCTGGGGTAAGTAACTAACCGGTGGTAAGTAACTAACCCGGAGGTAAGTAACTAACCCGGTGGTAAGTAACTAACCCGGTGGTAAGTAACTAACCGGGGGTAAGTAACTAACCGGGAGGTAAGTAACTAACCCGGGGGTAAGTAACTAACCCGAATATGTAGGCAACGAGAGGGTATTCTGTCTGAAGCAGGAATAAAAAAGGCCGGAATCACTTCCGGCCTTTTCTGTGTTTTTTAAATATCTTATTGTTGATTGGGGTCGTACTCGAATACAATAATTTCAAATTGAGTGCCTCCTCCTGATGGAACAATTAATATGTAATTGTTTAATCCATTCGCGGTAACTTCCATTCTTGCGCCGGAAAGGCTGGTCGTATAAACAGTACCACCTCTTGCTGTGACCATATTGGCATATTGAGTGATAATCTGATTGTCATTTGCAGGGGCTACATTGGGCGCAATTGCATACGAGTACCTTTTAAGGGTGCCAGTAATCGTATGATCGTGTGTATGGTTATGATTGTTGTTTGTAATGTAGTCCATTTGGGCATTGGGCCTATTACTGTAATTATAGATAAAGAAATTGGCAGGCCTGGAATTAAAGAGGGCGTGTTGTTGCACTCCTGGCATATCGGCTGTTGCGGTGAGTAGTTGACCTGATTGCGCAAATATTGCACCGGATCCAAGAAGAAATAAGCAAATAGCAGAGAAGAAGATGTTTTTCATATGGAGGATTTTAAACGGAAATAACGAAAAGGAACATGACAAATATAAAAAACATAATTGAAAACAATCCCGGTATTGGGTAAGATTTGTGTTTACAATGTTAATTTTAGTGTCTGAAGGGTTAAAAAAAGGCGGTTTTCGGGTGTGAATAACTGGATTAGCAGGAAAAATAAAAAAGTGTAAAAAAATGTTGCACAGTCCGGGAACAAGTGATAAATTTGCAGTTCCTTTGAAAGAAGGTACCAGCCTCCTTAGCTCAGCTGGTAGAGCTACTGATTTGTAATCAGTAGGTCGGCGGTTCGAATCCGTCAGGAGGCTCAGTGATCTTTAAAGGTCAAAGTTCTTTCAGTACGAAATTAATCAGGCGGGGAGATACCAGAGTGGCCAAATGGGGCAGACTGTAAATCTGTTGTCTTACGACTTCGGAGGTTCGAATCCTCCTCTCCCCACACCAACCCCTCATTCAGAGGGGCCTGAAAATATAAGCGAGAGTAGCTCAGTTGGTAGAGCATCAGCCTTCCAAGCTGAGGGTCGCGGGTTCGAGCCTCGTCTCTCGCTCATTAGCCAATGTAGCTCAGTAGGTAGAGCACATCCATGGTAAGGATGAGGTCACCAGTTCGATCCTGGTCATTGGCTCCATTAATTTCATACTGATTCAACTGTAAACCCTTTTCTATTCTGTATAAATATCATGGCAAAAGAAACATTTGACCGCTCCAAACCACACGTTAACATCGGTACCATTGGCCACGTGGATCATGGTAAAACGACGCTAACAGCTGCAATTACCTCTGTACTCGCTAAAGCGGGTTTATCTGAGGTTCGCGACTTCTCCTCTATTGACAATGCACCTGAGGAAAAAGAGCGCGGTATCACTATCAATACTTCCCATGTGGAGTATTCAACAGCCAATCGCCACTATGCGCACGTTGACTGTCCAGGTCACGCGGATTATGTGAAAAACATGGTTACGGGTGCTGCACAGATGGACGGTGCAATCCTGGTGGTTGCCGCTACTGATGGTGCTATGCCCCAAACAAGAGAGCATATCCTGCTCGCTCGCCAGGTAGGTGTACCTTCCCTGGTTGTGTTCATGAATAAAGTGGACATGGTGGATGATCCAGAATTGCTCGAAATCGTGGAAATGGATATCCGCGAATTGTTGAGTTCTTATGGTTTCCCTGGTGACACTATTCCTGTAATCCAAGGTTCTGCTTTGGGTGGATTGAATGGCGAGCCTCAGTGGGAAGCTAAAATTATGGAATTGATGGAGGCTGTTGATGCTAACATTCCAATTCCTCCCCGTGCAGTTGATAAGCCATTCTTGATGCCTGTTGAGGATGTGTTCTCTATCACTGGTCGTGGTACTGTTGCTACTGGTCGTATCGAAAGAGGTGTTATCAACTCTGGCGATCCGGTTGATATTATTGGCTTGGGTGCTGAAAATCTTAAGTCTACCGTTACAGGTGTGGAAATGTTCCGTAAAATTCTTGATCGTGGTGAAGCTGGTGACAACACTGGTCTTCTCCTAAGAGGTATCGAGAAATCAGATATTTCCCGCGGGATGGTAATCTGTGCTCCAGGTTCTGTAACACCACACATGAAATTCAAAGCTGAGGTGTATATCCTTAGCAAGGATGAAGGTGGTCGTCATACTCCGTTCTTCACCAACTACCGCCCTCAATTCTATTTCCGTACAACGGATGTAACAGGGGTTGTTTCTTTGCCAGCCGGCGTTGAAATGGTTATGCCTGGTGACAACATTACGGTAGAAGTTGAACTGATTTACCCCATCGCTATGGAAAAAGGTCTTCGCTTCGCTATGCGTGAAGGAGGTCGTACCATCGGTGCCGGTCAGGTTACTGAAATCTTAGACTAATTTAACAGGTTTACGGGCATAGCTCAATTGGTAGAGTGGCGGTCTCCAAAACCGTAGGTTGAGGGTTCAAATCCTTCTGCCCGTGCAAGAACACCAAATGGAAAAACTGAGATCGTTCTTTAAAGAATATTCCGAAGAATTGCTGTACAAGGTACAGTGGCCAACGCTTGAAGAGTTACAGTCAAGTACCGTGACGGTATTTGTCGCTTCCCTGATGATAGCTCTCGTCGTCGCGCTAATGGATTTTGTATTTAGCAATGGTTTAGATTATGTCTATTCCCTTATCTTCTCTTAATAAACAGACCGGCAACACACATATATGAACTGGTATGTCATTCGGGCCATTAGCGGTCAGGAAAAAAAAGTAAAGCAATATCTTGATTCTGAAATTCAGAGATTAAAGATGGAGCGGGCTATTAGTCAAATCCTGATCCCTACTGAAAAGGTATTTGAAATGCGCAATGGCAAAAAGAAAGTCCGTGAAAGGAGTTTCCTGCCTGGGTACATTCTCATAGAGGCTGATTTGCAACCCGAAGTCCTACAGGCAATTAAAGATGTGCCCGGCGTTATAGGCTTCCTAGGAGGAGAAAAAGGACAGGCACCAGAGCCAATCCGAAAATCTGAAGTAAATAAGATTTTGGGTAAGGTGGATGAGGTCAACGAACAGGGCGAAATGCCGGAAACCCCGTTCTATGTTGGCGAGCCTGTCAAAGTAATGGATGGCCCCTTCAATGGTTTCAGTGGCGTGATTGATGAAGTCATGGCTGACAAGAAAAAATTGAAGGTGATTGTAAAAATCTTTGGTCGGAATACCCCGGTAGAACTTAATTACCTACAAGTCGAAAAAGAATAGTATGGCTAAGGAAATCGAAACCTATATAAAACTCCAGGTGAAGGGTGGCGCTGCCAACCCTGCCCCCCCAATCGGTCCCGCACTCGGTTCAAAAGGGGTTAACATCATGGAGTTTTGCAAGCAGTTCAACGCCAGAACCCAGGATAAACCAGGTCAGATATTACCGGTATTAATTACCGTTTACACTGATAAAAGTTTTGATTTTGTTATCAAAACTCCACCTGCTCCGGTTTTGTTAATGAACGCAGCAAAAATCCAGTCCGGTTCCAAAGAACCTAACCGTTTAAAAGTCGGTAAGGTTACCTGGGAGCAGATACAGGAAATCGCTCAAACCAAAATGCCTGATTTGAATGCGTTCAAATTAGAGTCTGCCATGCGAATGGTAGCTGGAACCGCCCGTAGCATGGGTATCACAGTAGAGGGGAAAGCCCCTTGGGATAATTAATTCTGAAAGGTCATGACAAAGTTTTCCAAAAAGCATAAGCTGGCTATGGGGGCCTATGATGCCACCAAAAGCTATCCTCTGAAAGAGGCTGCTGACATCGTGAAAAAAATCACCTACACAAAATTTAACGCCTCTGTTGATATCGATGTCCGTTTGGGAGTTGATCCTAAGCAGGCGAATCAAATGGTAAGAGGGGTTGCCTCTCTGCCTCATGGTATCGGTAAAGAAGTGCGTGTACTTGTTCTTGCAAATGCGGACAAAGAAGCCGATGCAAAAGCTGCGGGTGCTGATTACTTCGGTTTGGATGATTATATCTCCAAAATCGAAAAAGGATGGACCGATATTGATGTGATCATCTGTACACCGGATGTGATGGCAAAGGTAGGTCGTTTGGGTAGAGTGTTGGGACCAAGAGGTCTTATGCCAAACCCAAAGAGTGGTACGGTTACCACAGACATCGCCAAAGCTGTAACTGAAGTAAAGGCTGGTAAGATAGATTTTAAAGTTGACAAGACCGGAATCATTCACACCACCATTGGAAAAGTTGGATTTACCTCCGAGCAATTAGCTGAAAATGCAGCTGAGTTGATTCAGGTATTAAGTAAATTGAAACCATCTTCTGCAAAAGGCACTTACTTCCGTTCCATCAACCTTTCCAGTACAATGAGCCCAGGCGTAAAGATTGACAAATCTTCTGTCGCCGGAATTTAAACCCTGTTAACCTGAAGTTAAAATGACAAAAGATCAGAAAATAGCACATGTTCAGGAGTTGGCGGAAAAATTTAAGAGTTTCCCTCACTTCTACATAGCCGATACAGGGGGCCTGACAGTGGCTCAGGTCAATTCCCTTAGGGCAAAGTGCTTTGAAGCAAACATTGAAATGCGTGTGGTGAAGAATACGCTCATCCGCAAAGCATTAGAACAAACAGGGGAAGACTACAGTGGACTTTATAGTGCGCTGAAACAGACTTCCGCCGTGTTCTTTATTAAAGAAAACCCGAATAAGCCAGCTAAGCTTATCAAGGAGTATCGCACTGCCGGAAAAACAGAAAAACCGGTACTAAAGGGCGCTTTCGTCGAGTCATCTGTTTTTCTGGGTGACGCTTCCCTCGAACAATTGATTGCCCTGAAGTCCAAAGAAGAGCTTATCGGAGATATTATCGGGCTCCTTCAGTCTCCTGCAAAAAATGTTATCTCTGGCCTTAAATCAGGCGGTGGTAAACTGGCAGGTATATTGAAAACACTTTCCGAAAAACAACAGTAGTAAAAACTTTTAAACAATCAATCAATGGCAGACTTAAAAGCATTCGCTGAGCAACTCGTAAATCTTACTGTAAAAGAAGTAAATGAGTTGGCTGAAATTCTTAAAAATGATTACGGAATCGAGCCAGCAGCCGCTGCTCCCGTAATGATGGCTGGTGGTCCTGCAGCTGGAGGTGGCGATGCCGCTGAAGCTCAGACAGAATTCACTGTAGTTCTTAAATCCGCTGGAGCTAAAAAACTTGAAGTTGTTAAAGTGGTGAAAAACATCACTGGCCTTGGCTTGAAAGAAGCTAAAGACCTTGTGGACAATGCACCAGGTAACATCAAAGAAAAGGTTTCTAAAGAAGAAGCCGAAAACATCAAAGCTCAGCTCGTTGAGGCAGGCGCCGAAATTGAGCTTAAGTAATCTCTACTCAGCTGGTTCGGACGGAGTTAAGCACTCCGTCCTTTCCCGCTGATGTCGGCCTCAGACCTGTAAAATGTTGCAGGTCTTTTGCCGTTTTACCCGTTTTCAGCTTTGCCTTTAATCCCTTTTTAATTCTTTCCGATTCGCATGTTAGCAAATATTCATAAAAACGACCGGATTTCGTTCTCCAAACTAAAAAAGCAATTCGAATACCCCGATTTGCTTGAAATCCAGATAAAGTCATTTAAAGAATTCATGCAACTTGAAACGCCGCCTGATAAAAGGACGGACGAAGGGTTGCATAAAGTGTTTCAGGAAAATTTTCCAATCTCAGATGCTCGCGAAAATTTTATCCTTGAGTTTCAGGACTATTACATTGATCCCCCAAAATACGATATTGACGAATGCAAAGAGAGAGGGCTTACTTATGCGGTCCCTCTAAAAGCAAAGCTATATTTATATTGTACCGATGCGGAGAATGACGACTTCGAACCGGTAGTTCAGGAGGTCTATCTCGGGAACATCCCGTATATGACCCCATCCGGCACATTCATTATCAATGGTGCTGAAAGAGTAATTGTAAGTCAGTTACATCGTTCCCCTGGTGTATTCTTTGGGCAAAGCGTTCATGCCAACGGTACAAGGCTATATTCAGCTCGTATCATCCCCTTCAAAGGGTCTTGGGTTGAATTTGCGACGGATGTGAACAATATCATGTATGCTTACATTGATCGCAAAAAGAAATTCCCCGTTACGACATTGTTGCGGGCTATCGGGTATTCTTCCGATAAAGATATTCTGGAAATATTCGGACTCTCCGAGGAAGTCAAGGCCAATAAGGCAAACCTCAAAAAGGCAGTAGGTCGTAAACTAGCTGCAAGGGTACTCAAAACCTGGACGGAGGATTTTGTGGATGAGGATACCGGAGAAGTGGTGAGTATTCAAAGAAATGAAGTGATCCTCGAAAGAGATCATATCCTCAAAGATGAGGATGTGGATTTGATTATTGACTCAGCTCAGAAATCTGTGATTCTGATGTCTGAAAGCAATAACAACAACGAATACAGTATTATCTACAATACCCTTCAAAAAGACAGCTCAAATTCAGAAAAAGAAGCAATTGAGCTGATCTATCGTCAGCTTCGCAATGCCGAGGCTCCTGACGAAGAGACTGCAAGAGGGATAATCGATAAGTTGTTCTTCTCAGATAAGCGTTACGATCTTGGAGAAGTTGGGCGTTTCCGTCTCAATAAAAGATTGCATGGGGATTCCGAAGAAACCAGTCAGGTTTTAACCAAGAAAGATATTATTCGGATTGTTCAGTTTATCATTGAATTGCTGAACAGTAAAGCCAATGTGGATGATATTGACCACTTAAGTAACCGTCGTGTTCGTACCGTAGGAGAGCAGCTTCATGCACAATTTGGTGTAGGGCTTTCTCGTATGGCGCGCACCATTCGTGAAAGAATGAACATCCGGGATAATGAGGTCTTTACGCCTGCAGATTTGATTAATGCACGGACGCTTTCCAGTGTAATCAATTCTTTCTTTGGTACAAATCAGCTCAGCCAATTTATGGATCAAACCAATCCATTGGCGGAGATTACGCACAAAAGAAGAATGTCTGCCCTTGGCCCTGGTGGTCTTTCCCGTGAAAGAGCCGGTTTCGAGGTCAGGGACGTTCACTATACCCATTACGGAAGACTTTGTCCGATTGAAACTCCGGAAGGTCCAAACATCGGTCTTATTTCCTCTCTCTGTGTGTTCGCTAAAGTAAATCCTCTTGGATTTATTGAAACGCCTTATCGCCTTGTAAAAGATGGTAAAGTGTCGGATGATATCCGATACATGAGCGCTGAGGAAGAAGATAATATCACAATTGCTCAGTCTCAGGTTGCCCTGGATGAAAAAGGTCGCTTCACAGAAGAAAATATTCAGGCAAGGATACAAGGGGATTTCCCCAAAGTAAGTAAGGACGAAATTAATCTGATGGATGTTGCCCCAAATCAGATTGTAAGTCTTGCCGCGTCCCTGATTCCTTTCCTTGAACATGATGATGCTAACCGTGCGCTCATGGGCTCGAACATGCAGCGTCAGGCAGTACCTTTGCTAACTGCTGAAGCGCCTATTGTTGGAACCGGTATCGAAAGAAGAGCTGCTGTGGATTCCAGAGCACTCATCATTGCTAAAGGCAAAGGGGTTGTTGAATTTGTGGATGGGAATAGTATCGTGGTTCGTTATGACAGAAATGCAGATGAAGACTTAGTGTCTTTTGATACAAATGTCGTAACCTATAAAATTCCTAAATTTAGAAGGACCAATCAAAGCACCTGCGTAAACTTAAAGCCAATTGTTAAAACCGGTGATAAAGTTGAAGAAGGCTCGATTTTGGTTGAAGGATATTCTACACAGACCGGTGAATTGGCCTTGGGTAAAAACTTACTGGTGGCATTCATGCCATGGCAAGGTTACAACTTTGAGGATGCTATCGTGATTTCCGAAAAGGTGGTCATGCAGGATGTGTTTACTTCTATTCACATTGACGAGTACGAACTTCAGGTTCGCGACACTAAGCGCGGCCAGGAAGAATTAACTTCTGAAATTCCGAATGTAAGCGAAGAGGCTACCCGTAACCTGGATTTAAATGGCCTTATTCGTGTGGGGTCTGAGGTTAGGGAAGGCGATATTCTTATAGGGAAAATTACCCCTAAAGGAGAAACCGACCCAACGCCGGAAGAAAAACTCCTTCGTGCCATCTTTGGTGATAAAGCCGGTGATGTGAAGGATGCATCCCTGAAAGCACCTCCATCTGTAAGAGGGGTTGTTATCGATAATAAACTTTTCTCAAAAGACAGAAGAGATACCAAGTCCAAAAACAACGAGAAAAAATTACTCGCTGAACTTGAGACAGTATATACTGCTAATATCTCTGATCTGAATAAGTCCATGATTGAGAAATTATTGCGTGTGCTGGGCGATCAAAAGGTCAACAGCGTGCGGAATAAATACAACGAGGATGTTATCGGGTCCGGTAAGAAGTTTTCAGAAAAAGCATTGAGTGGTATTAATTTCAATGACCTGAATCCATCAGATTGGACCAACGATGAAAAAACCAATACACTGGTCAAAGAATTGTTCCACAATTACAAGCGTCGTTTCAATGAAATCGATGGTCGTTACAAGCGGGATAAATATCAGGTTAGTGTTGGAGATGAACTTCCCCCCGGAATCATCAAATTGGCCAAGGTTTATGTCGCCAACAAGCGTAAGCTAAAAGTAGGAGATAAGATGGCCGGTCGTCACGGTAATAAAGGGGTCGTAGCGAAAATCGTGCGGGAGGAAGATATGCCATTCCTGGAAGACGGAACACCGGTGGATATTGTCTTGAATCCACTTGGGGTACCTTCAAGGATGAACTTGGGTCAGATTTATGAAACCGTACTGGGTTGGGCCGGAAGGAAATTGGGGGTTAAATTTTCCACGCCCATCTTCGATGGTGCCTCTTCTGATGAAGTGAACGACTACCTTGAAAAAGCTAAGCTGCCACCTTACGGTAGAACTTTCCTCTATGATGGTCAAACGGGAGATCGTTTTGATCAGCCAACCACTGTGGGAATTATTTACATGCTCAAACTGGGTCACCTGGTAGATGATAAGATGCATGCCCGTTCTATTGGTCCATACTCTCTCATTACCCAGCAACCATTGGGTGGTAAAGCACAATTCGGGGGTCAGCGTTTCGGGGAAATGGAAGTTTGGGCACTGGAGGCATTCGGTGCATCTCATATCCTTCAGGAACTTCTGACTGTGAAGTCGGATGATGTGATTGGAAGGGCCAAAACCTATGAATCCATTGTGAAAGGTGATAATGTCCCTGTTCCCAATATCCCTGAATCTTTCAATGTGTTATTACACGAGTTGAGAGGCTTGGCCTTAGAAATAACTTTAGATTAATCATTTCCGGAGAAAATTTAGTCCATGAAGAAGGATTTCAAACTTAAAAGCAATTTCAAGAACATCACCATCAGTCTGGCCTCACCTGAGTCCATCCTGAACCGTTCACACGGTGAGGTGTTGAAGCCTGAAACAATCAATTACCGGACCTATAAACCGGAAAAAGACGGACTCTTCTGCGAGCGCATTTTCGGTCCCGTGAAGGACTATGAATGCCATTGTGGTAAGTATAAAAGGATTCGTTACAAAGGAATTATCTGCGATCGTTGCGGTGTAGAGGTTACTGAAAAGAAAGTTCGGCGCGAGCGTATGGGACATATTTCCTTAGTCGTTCCGGTTGCACATATCTGGTATTTCCGCTCTTTGCCCAACAAAATCGGGTATCTCCTGGGCTTGCCCAGTAAAAAACTCGATCAAATTATTTACTACGAGCGCTATGTCGTAATCAACGCCGGTATTAAATCAGAAGAAGGTGTTGTAGACAATGATTTTCTGACGGAAGAGGAATACCTCGAAATTCTGGAAACCCTCCCCAAAGAAAATCTTTTGCTGCCTGAGGAAGATCCGAATAAGTTCATCGCTAAAATGGGCGCTGATGCATTAGAAATGATGTTAAAGCGTTTGGATCTCGATAAGCTTTCAGGCGGATTGCGTCATAAGGCTGCCAATGAGACTTCTCAACAGCGGAAAAATGATGCCCTTAAGCGCTTAAAAATTATTGAGTCTTTCCGTGCCGCTCAGGGGAGAATTGAAAACCGTCCAGAATGGATGATCATTCGTATGGTGCCGGTTATTCCTCCGGAACTAAGACCTTTGGTGCCTTTGGAAGGTGGTCGTTTCGCAACATCTGACTTGAATGATCTTTACAGACGGGTTATTATCCGTAACAATCGTCTGAAGCGTTTGATTGAAATCAAAGCGCCTGATGTGATTCTAAGAAATGAAAAGAGAATGTTGCAGGAAGCTGTAGATTCTCTCTTCGATAATACCCGTAAAGTCAATGCGGTGCGTACAGAATCCAACCGTGCTTTAAAGTCTTTGAGTGATATGCTCAAAGGTAAGCAAGGCCGATTCCGTCAAAACCTGCTTGGTAAAAGGGTGGATTACTCAGGTCGTTCCGTAATTGTCGTTGGGCCAACGCTGAAACTGCATGAGTGCGGACTTCCTAAGGATATGGCGGCCGAGTTATTTAAGCCGTTTATTATCCGTAAGCTCATTGAAAGAGGTATTGTTAAAACGGTAAAATCTGCCAAGAAGATTGTAGATCGCAAGGATGCTATTGTTTGGGATATTCTGGAGAATGTGTTGAAAGGCCATCCGGTTCTTCTGAACCGTGCCCCAACCTTACACAGATTAGGTATCCAGGCATTCCAGCCCAAATTAGTAGAAGGTAAGGCTATTCAGCTTCACCCGCTCGTTTGTACCGGTTTTAACGCGGATTTTGACGGTGACCAGATGGCCGTGCATGTGCCTCTGTCCCATGAAGCCTGCCTTGAAGCAATGGTTCTGATGCTGGCCAGTCATAACATCCTTCACCCAATGAATGGTGCCCCTATTACCCTTCCTTCTCAGGACATGGTATTGGGTAACTATTACATGACGAAGGCTCGTCCCGGTCAGAAAGGGGAAGGAATGCGCTTCTACAGTCACGAAGAAGTAATTATCGCTTACAATGAAGGTAAGTTGGCTCTTCACGCCAAAATCTCGGTAAGAATTCCTAAAATAGATCCTGAAACAGGATTGCAACCCAATGACCCCAATACGGGTCTGCCTCAGACCGAAATAATGGAAACGACCACCGGTAGGGTAATCTTTAACCAGATTGTTCCTAAGAGTGTAGGATTCATTAATAAATTATTGACCAAAAAATCAATGCGGGATATCATTATGGATATCTTCCGTAAAACCAGTATGACCCGTACGGTTCAATTCCTGGATGACCTGAAAGAGCTTGGATTTAAATTCGCCTTCCGTGGCGGTCTTTCTTTCGGTCTTTCGGATGTATTGATTCCCCCGGATAAGGCTCACCTCATCGCTGATGCTAATGCTAAAATTGATGAAGTAACTGAAAACTATAACATGGGTTTCATTACAGAAAATGAGCGTTATAACCAGGTTATAGATATTTGGACGCGTACGAACTCCAAATTGACAGATGTTCTGATTAAGCAGTTGACGGACGATAATCAAGGATTTAATTCCGTCTTTATGATGCTCGATTCCGGTGCACGCGGTTCTAAAGAACAGATTCGTCAGTTGGGTGGTATGAGAGGTTTGATGGCTAAGCCACAAAAATCTTTGAAGGGCTCTGTTGGGGAGATCATCGAAAATCCGATTTTATCCAACTTCCGTGAAGGTCTTTCTGTATTGGAATACTTTATTTCTACCCATGGTGCCCGTAAGGGTCTTGCGGATACAGCCTTGAAAACGGCGGATGCCGGTTATCTTACCAGAAGGCTGGTGGATGTTTCTCAGGATGTTATCATCACAGAAGACGATTGCGGCACGCTCAGAGGTATTACCACTTCCGCGCTGAAGGATAATGAGGATATTGTTGAACCCTTGTCTGAAAGAATTCTTGGCCGTGTATCCATTGAAGATGTGCGTGATCCATTGACCGATGAACTGATTGTAAGTGTAGGTCAGATGATTGATGATAAAATCGCAAAGCGCCTCGATGAGTCTGCGATTGAATCTGTTGAAATTCGTTCCGTGCTTACCTGCGAGTCTAAAAGAGGGGTATGTGCTAAATGTTATGGTCGTAATCTTGCAACTGCTGCCCTGGTTCAGGTTGGTGAAGCTGTAGGGGTTATTGCTGCTCAGTCTATCGGTGAACCCGGAACGCAGCTGACACTCCGTACTTTCCACGTGGGTGGTGCTGCACAGCGTTTAACTTCAGAAAGTCAGATTAAGAGTAAGTTTGATGGGGTTGTACAATTCGAAGGAATTAAAACCGTTGAACTGAAAGATGAATCAGAAGATGCAGGAAGTGGTAAGCGTCATGTCGTCATTGGGCGTAGTGGTGAATTGAAAATCACTGACGGGAAAGATAAATTGCTGGTGACTTACAATGTTCCTTATGGTTCTGAAATCCTGATTAAAGACGGAGATAAAATTACTAAAGGTCAAGACCTATGTAAGTGGGATCCCTACAACGCGGTAATTCTTTCTGAATTCCCCGGAAAGGTTGTATTCGAAAATATCATTGAAGGTGTTACTTTCCGTGAAGAATCGGATGAACAAACCGGACACAAAGAAAAAGTTATCACAGAAAGCCGCGATAAAACAACCAATCCGGCGATCAAGATTGTGGATACTAAAACAGGTGATACGCTGAAGAATTACAATATTCCGGTAGGTTCTCACATTATCGTAGATGATAATGATAAGGTTAAATCCGGTCAGATTCTGGTTAAAATTCCGCGTCAGACAGGAAAGACTTCGGATATCACCGGCGGTCTGCCGCGTGTAACAGAATTGTTTGAAGCGCGTAACCCGTCTAATCCTGCAGTGGTCTCTGAAGTAGATGGTATCGTAACGCTTGGCACGATCAAGCGTGGTAACCGTGAGATTGTTGTTCAGTCCAGAGATGGTCAGGATGAAAGAAAATACCTGGTGCCATTGTCCAAACATATCTTGGTACAGGATAATGACTTGGTATATGCCGGTAGTCCGTTATCAGATGGTGCAATTACGCCTGCAGATATTCTGCGCATTAAAGGATCCAGTGCAGTTCAAGAGTATATCGTAAATGAAATCCAGGAGGTATATCGTCTTCAGGGGGTTAAAATCAACGATAAACACATTGAAGTTG
This sequence comes from Bacteroidota bacterium, assembly GCA_947459115.1. Taxonomy (GTDB): domain Bacteria; phylum Bacteroidota; class Bacteroidia; order J057; family RFSG01; genus CANHCC01. The sequence continues at coordinate 58,175 of CANHCC010000001.1, forward strand.
TCGTTCGTCAGATGATGCAAAAGGTGTTAATTGAAGATCCGGGCGATACGACTTTCCTTGAAAAGGAAATCGTAGACAAAATCGAATTCCAGGAGGTTAATGACGATATTTTTGACAAGAAGTATGTCGTTGATGCCGGAGATTCTGAAAATGTAACCGTTGGACAGTTGATTAGCTCCCGTAAGTTAAGGGATGAAAACTCTATGCTCATTCGTAAGGATAAAAAGCCTGTCGAAGTTAGAGATGCTAAACCTGCGATCGCTTATCCTACCCTTCAGGGTATCACCAGAGCTTCTCTTGGTACTAAGTCCTTTATGTCAGCAGCCTCCTTCCAGGAAACAACGAAGGTGTTGAATGAAGCCGCCATCACAGCTAAAGTGGATCACCTGTTGGGCTTGAAGGAGAATGTTATTGTAGGTCACCTGATTCCGGCAGGAACAGGCTTAAGAGCCTATGAGGATTTGATTGTTGCAGATGCAGAAGAAATCGCCAATCTGAAGGAGGTCGCTTCGGGAGAAAAAACCGGACGCGATTCCATTCTTGAAAAGTTGAAGCGATAATATTCTTCATCAGGAAATTGATAAAAACGCCGGGAGCAATTCCGGCGTTTTTTTCTATTTACAAACCCGGGATATTGGCAAGGCTTCAATACCGGAGTCTAATCTCGCCTTAGGATAATTTTATATTAATTTTCGCAGTATTGGGTGATTCCGTAAATTTACTTTTGGATAGCTCAATGGCGATAAATTCAGTCATTAAGTTGCCTTGTCAGATAATATCTGATGGATGAAAATATTGCAATAAATCCACACAAAGAATACTATGAACCCACTCGTTCTGATTATTATTTCTCTTATTTCCGGTTGGAAATCACCGGATGCCAATTCTCCCGTGGGTAGGTATCATGGTTTTGTCAATCAGGCAGAAGAAGCTTATTTCGGCAGAGGGGATGCCAGGGCAGCGCTTGTTCATTACGACAGCGCTTTTGCAGCCTGGCCCGGTCTTAGGTATGATCATTTGAATGCATCTTTCGCAGCAATGAAAGACTTTCACTACCGAAAGTTTGATGAATATATCTGTCGGGGTAGGGAGGCTGGTCTAACACGAAATCGTGTCAGGCATATGCTCCATAAAGAACAACCCCTTTTATGGAAATCCTTTAAGCAATATATGCGGAATACCCGGGTAGGGTTTTATGGCTTTTTTCGGTACCGAACCAGAATCATATTGCCATCCTACCGTAAACCCGCTCGCAAGATGGAAAGAGTCTTTCAGCGCTCCAGAAGAGTTCATACCTATAAATGTGTAGAGCGTTTATTTGGTAAAGGAATAGATAGACGAAATGTCAGACGCCTTGAAAAAATAACAAATGCTTACGGCTTCCCGGATATGTTAAAGACCGGCGATTCTTATCCATGTAAAGAATGTGGTTACCGTTATTCTCATGTCTTGGATTATGCCGCTCGTTTCCCGGAGTTTCAACAAACACTTGAAAAATTGGGTCCTGTCATGCTTGAATCATTGGAGAAAGGCGGGTTGTATCCCAGAACGCTTCCTTTTTTAATTGATCGCTATTTGTTTTTTCAAGGTGCCCCCCAATTGTTTGGAACTGTCGTGGTAAAAAAACAAAATGTCGATCGTAGCTGGGGCTATTTTCGCCATGATGTTCAAAGCGTTGATCTGGCGAATGAATACAGAACCAAATTCTTTTTGCCCTCTTTGGAGTTGGAAATAAAAAAATCCGGAATAGGTTTTAAAGCCCCAGAGCCCAAGAATAATCCATAATGACAGAATCCTGTCGCAGGCGGATTTAATCCGGGAAGCTAACTTCAATACATATCCCTATTAAGTTGAGCCCTTTCATAAAACGATCGTTTCTGTTGCGCAGCAACTGGTAGGTTGTATATTCATACCTCGTTCGACTATATTGAAGACCAGCATAACAGTTTTTAAATACCTGAAAGGTAAGGTCGCATGAGATCTGAAGGGTGCCTTGGATTTTTAAAAGCGGATGAATAAAACCGGAAGGAGAGGGCTTGGCTTCTTGTTCTATCAAAAATATATTTGGCGATGAATCATTTGAGTAATCAAAGGAAAGAACTTTTCCTGCGGAAATACTTGTGAATTCAGGATGAATGGTAATAAAAGCCTTTTTGAATAGGCGATAAGAAATAATGCCATTAAATCCAGCTGTCCAAATTCTTAGGTCATACCCTTTGAGATAATCCCTATTAACCTGGTTTCTCAGGGTTCGGGTACCCGGTAAAAGGATAGGCCTTGGATCGGAAAGGAGTCTTGCATTTATGCCAAAGCCTAAGAAGAGGCCGGTGTTTTTAATGGGGTAGGATTTATAGGCGGCTAATTCATATTGTTTCTCTTGATTTGGTCCTGTCCTCAGGTTTGTTTTAATATGATTGGCTGAATTAATGGAGGGATATTGAGCATATACTTGAAAAAAGAATAGGCATGAGAATAGGATGATTCGTTTGAGGGAAGCGATAATG
>CANHCC010000002.1 GCA_947459115.1 Bacteroidota bacterium
AGGTTCACACTCACCTGACGGCTTTGCCCGGTGCAGACAGGGAGATAGGAAGACACAAACGAAGCAGTAGGAACCGGATTTACAACAATTGTTGCATTCCCGGCCGCTGTGCCCGGACAGTTAGCCGAAACATTAACCATGTTGAATACCTGGTTGGAGGCAGGCGTTACCACAAACTGATAGGGGCTGTTGGTAATACCGGTTACTGTCACATTACCGGATCCTGTGCTATAAGTAACATTCCATGGGGCAAACCCGGATAACCCTATTTGTATCGTACTGCTATCTCCCACACAGATTGTTCTGTTGCCGGTCATAAATGCAAAGGGCGGATTGGAAATCCCAACAACAGCAGAGCCACTCACACTTCCATTGCAGGTGGCAAATACACTGCTGAGCGAATAAGTCCTACTGGCGGTAGGGCTTACGGAAATTACATGCACAGGATTGGAAATGTTACCAATATTAGAGGGCGTTACACCATCTGTGTAATTGACACTCCAGGGGCCGACCCCGGTGAAGTTAAAGGTTAAAGAAGTACCACTGTTCCGACAAATGGTCTGACTACCACTAATCGTTGCAGTTGGTATGGGATTGACTACCACACTCGCATTTCCGGTAAAGTTACCCGCACAGGTAGCAAATACACTTTGAATTGTATAGGTCGTATTGCTCAGCGGTGAGGTTACCGCAACAAAAGGGGAGTTATTAATACCGTTAAATGGTAGGACTGTGGTTCCATCTGTCACGACCACATCCCATGGAGCTGTCCCATTCAGGTTAAGAGTAAGATTGGCATTACTACCGGTACAGATGGTTTGATTGCCTGTAATCAGGGCCGTTGGGATGGGATTCACAACGACTGTCACACTACCGGCGACTAAGCCACTACAGGTGGCAAATACGGAGCTCAGAGAATAGTTACGCGTAGAAGCGGGTGTTACCGTAAAGACATAAGGATTGGAAGTAATGCCGTTTACATTGACTGCATTGGCTCCATCCATGTAGGATAAGTTCCAAGGCGCTGTGCCTGTGAAATTGACACTTAAGGCAGTACTTCCTCCAGTACAAATCGTGTTGGCTCCGCTCAGGGTTGCAGTTGGCATAGGATTGACCTGTACTGTTGCAACTCCGGATAGAGTGCCGTTGCAAGTTGCAAATACATTGGTGAGCGTATAGGTTGAGGAGGTAGATGGGGTGACGCTAAAAAGGAATGGAGTGGTGTTAATATTGCTCAATGTTTGAGAGCTAATGCCATCATTCCAGATTATATCCCATGGCCCTACTCCGGTGAGCGTTGCTGTCAGAGTCACAGAGCTGCCCATGCAAATGGTATGAGCCCCACTGATACTGGCAGTAGGAATAGGATTTACCACGATTTGAATACCTGAACTACTGTTACTTGAACATACCCCGGCTGTCACAATCCGACGATACCAGGTTGTGACGGAAGCCACGCCTGACTGAAACGCTGAATTGGTTTCCCCGGACAGAGTTACCCAACTGATATTGTTACTACTGCTTTCCCACTGATAGAAATAATTGCCATCTCCGCCGCTGGGTAATTGCCCTGTCAGAATTTGAGGTGTAGCACCGGTACAAATCGTTTGAGCACTTCCAATTAGATTGTTTCCTATTAGACTATCTACTTTTACCAAAACAGATGCTGAAACATCCGAACACGGACCTGATGACAGGATTCGTCTGAAATAAAGTGTTGAAGTCAAGATTCCAGGCATGTAGTTTTGGTTATTTCCGCCTCCAATTGAGGTGAAGGTACTGCCATTAGCGCTTTGTTCCCATTGGTACCCAAATACACCGGTTCCTCCGCCTGGGGTTCCACCGGTCAACATCAAGGCTACGCTGCCTGTACAAATCGTCTGGTCGCCCAACACGGTATTACCTGTCAATTGAGGTAACACTTGTATAAGCACACTGCTACTGCTGGAAGGATTGCAGAAGCCACCCGAAACCACACGACGATAATAGGTGGACGATACCATTGTTTGACCCGGTAAATCTTGGGAAGTTTCGCCAGGGATAACACTCCATACTACCGCATCATTACTGCTTTCCCATGCATAAGTATAAATACCACTTCCGCCTGAAGGAATGGCTCCACTCACGACCTGGCTTGTTTGGGTAGCACATAAGGTCTGCACGCCCGTAATGGTATTATTGGTAATTAGGGGCTCCACTACCAATACGACACTTGCACTGGTTATCCCGGAACAAACGCCACTCTGTACGATTCTTCTGAAATAAGCACTTGAGGTCGGAGTGCCTGGTATATAATCCTGTGCAGTAATACCCGTCAGAGTACTCCAGGCAAGGTTATCCGGGCTGCTCTCCCAGGAATAAGTGTAGGCACCACTACCGCCACTGGGCTGACTTCCGGTTATTGTGGTTGCAACATTTCCGATACATATCGTTTGATCGGAAGCAATGATATTTCCTGTAATACCTTGTTCAACTAATACACTTAGACTGCCCGATATATCCGTACATGGACCTGAGGTCACAATACGGCGATAATAAGCCGAGGCTGTCAAGTTACCTTCTGTGTGATTTTGACCAGTGGCACCTGAAATAAGAATCCAGTTCAAATTGTCTGAACTACTTTCCCAAGTGTAAGTATAACTCCCATTTCCCCCTAAGGGTGAACTGCCACTAAACAATACAGGTGCCGTACCAGAACATATCGTTTGATTTGCAGATAGATTGTTATTGGATAGGATGGGATCCACCCAAATTTGAACATCCAGTGAGGTAGAGGCGGCACATACACCCGAACTAATGATTCTTCTGAAATAGGTGGTGGTCGTTAATACACCGGGACTGTAATCTATCTGGGTGGCGCCTGAAACAGCTGACCAGGAGGAATTATTGGTGCTGCTGCCCCAAACATAAGTATATACACCGCTACCACCACTCGGCGCACTGCCGGTTAAAGTCGCTGCTGTATTGCCTGCACAAATGGTCTGAGCCATGGTTAGGGAATTATTGCCCAGAGGTTGATCTACCTGAATCATCAGGCTATTTGAGCTATTGCCCGGACATAGTCCGGAACCCACCATCCTTCTGAAGTAGATAGTGGAAATCAAAGATGGGGGAGAGTAGGATTGATTGGTTTCTCCGGGCATGACGGTCCAGGAAACATTATTGGTACTGCTTTCCCAGGAATAAGTATAAATACCATTGCCACCGGTAGGGTTGGCACCTGTCAATAACGAAGGTGTGCTTCCTGAGCAAATCGTTTGATCTGAAGTAATGATCTGAGCCCCCACAGAATCGGTGACGACAACCGTTGCAGTACCTACAGGACTTGGGCAGCCGGCCACAGTGACAACTAAACTGTAAACCCCGCTGCGATTACTATTCGCATTTGGAATAGAATTGATTAGGCTTGAAGAGGTGTATCCATTAGGCCCCGACCAGGCATAAGAGGCAAAGGCAGTGGGAGTGGTAGAAAGACTTAATGTATTTCCACGACAAATGGGGGAGTTGGTAATAATATTGGGGGTAGGGGGAATTGGATTCACCTGTATGGTCAACGAATTAGATAGGGCAGAGGTGGGTGTTGCACATGTCGCATTCGAGGTCATATTAACCTGCACGACGTTGCCATTGGTCAAACTATTAGTAACATAGGTTGAACTGTTGCTCCCAACCGGATTCCCGTTAATACTCCATTGATAGGAAGGACCGGTTCCTCCATTGGTTGGGGTTGCAGTAAAGGTCACATTCGTACCACTACATACACTGATACCAGGAGTCGCGGTAATGCTTACAGATGGCGTCAGAATAGGCTGAGATTCAATCCATACAGAGGACGAAGTAATGGCAGGACAAGCGCCGCCGGATACAATTCTGCGGAAATAGGTATTCGTGCTGACTGTGCCCGAAGTATAATCTTGGGTATTGGATCCTGTAATACTTACCCAGCTGGAATTATCTGTGCTTGATTCCCATTGGTAGGTATAAGTTCCACTCCCACCCGCTGGAAGACTCCCATTGAATTGAGAAGGGGTTACATTGGCGCAAAGTGTTTGAGAAGCTGAAATGGCGTTATTGGTAAGGACGGATTGTACCGTAATCGCCAAGCTGGCACAATTGGTACTAAAGGCGCCATTGAAGTTTCTGGCAAAATAAGTGGTGGTACTTCCGGGCGATACGGTAATTGGATTGCCCGTGCCCACCAAGGTGCCACCACAAGTTCCTGTGTACCAGTGAACCGTTCCGGAAGCGCCACTCGCCGAAAGCTGCACACTTCCTCCTGCACAAATAGGATTAGAAGAAGCAGTAACAGCAGTAGGGTCTGGAGGAAGAGTCAGGCAATTAGGTGTGAAAGTAAAGAATTGAGAGCTACACCCCGGTGCCCCACCCGTAGGGAAAGAGTTAACAATCGTATTATTTTGATCTCTGAGATTATAGCCACATTCACTTGTCCATGAACCACAAATCCATTGCAGATTGTAGGTGGTCCCATTCACAAAAGGAAAGGTCTGAGTGAAAGTCGTACCGTTTGTAAATCCGGTGCCAATTGTTCCAACCACGGTTGTCCCAATCCGAACATTTATAAAATTTCCATTCCAGCCATCTCCCCATGAATCTGTCAGGTTAAAGGTATATACACAACAGTTGGAAGGCGTAATGGTCAAGACATTCGATACAGAGGAGATACCGGAATTGCTGCAGGTAACAACCATACGATAGTACATGACAGAAGTAGTGCTGGTGGTAAAGGAAAGCCCATTGCCTCCTGTAATGTTGGTCCAGGTTAAATTATTCGTGCTGGACTGCCATTGATACGTGATGCCTAAACCCGAGGTGGCACCTGTGTTGGTCATGGTAAAATTATTCCCGGAGCACACAGTAGTGGGCGCTGCAATCGTACCGGCTGTTGGGGTGCCCGCACAATTGACAGTGCAGGTTACACAACGCCATCTTATAGTATGAGAGGAAAAGTTGGTAAGACAATTAAATTGGTTGATTAAGACTCTTACCTGACCGGTAAAAGTTGCAGTCCATAATATCTTTGGTAATAAGCCACACAGATCATCGCTGTAGCAAATATTTACATTTCCTGTGGTTTTTAGGGTCAATTGTCTATCTCCGGTTGCCACTGCTCCATCAACAGTGCATAAACTCCATTCATACTGCTGTCCTGCAGTTACATTAAAAGTATTATACTCCCCTCCAAAGGTTGCTGCAGTGGCATTAACGAAAGTATTGGAGGTTGTTGAGTGGGTTATCCCCCATGGTACTCCCTGAGCAGCACAACCGCCTCCCAAACATTGCCCCGCTTGTCCTTGAGCCTCTTGGGTCGTGAAAGTAAATATCAAAAAGCTAAAGCACCACAAAAACACATGGGCTATGTTTTTTTGAATAATTTTATCTTTTGTAGAAATAATAGAATTCATAATCCTTGCCTTTGGAGGGGTTAATCCTGAATAGTTAATCTAAATTCTTTCTCCATTCTCTCCCGCTTTTCAAAAGGCATGGCCTCGTACTCTTGACGGCTTATGGTGATTTTTAACGGGAACTCTTCATCCGGAGCTAAGATATAGGTTGTAGGATGGGATAAAATGTGAACTTTTCTTTCCTGGGTAAACGAATAGAATTTCCCCACAGGTATCAGGATGGGATTAGCGCTTCTTTGATACCACTCCAGCCAGTTTGGATAAAGTAAATCTGAAATCTTAATACCGGAATCTTCAAATACGATCTCTTTCTCCTGTGCCTCCTTAACCTTGAGCAGGTATTCCGCTCTTTTTAAAATGAGCTGAGAACTTTGGCTAAATAGGGGATTGGAAACAACCCCGGCAGAAAGAAAAAAGAAAAGAGAAACAAGTGTGGTAAGGTTTGGCTTCATAAAAATCGTATAGGTGCATCTATTATAGATTCGTTATCCCAAAGTTACGAATAAAAAATTATAATTTAAAATAAAGGTCAAAAGTTCCGGCTAAGGCATAATTCGACACCTAAATTAATTGTATTGATTATAATTTGTATTGAAAATCAGTCGATTAGTTTTGGCTTCGCTCCAATCAACAGAATCCGTCTTTGGCCCTATTTATCCATCATCCCCCAGGTCTCCCTCAAATTAGGCCGGCTTTGGGGCATTAAATCTGCCCGGATTTTCAGGAGTTTGATTCCCATGTGAGAATTTCTAATCTCATTTTCCTCGCCTTAGAATTCACCTGGATCCTCGCAATGAGTGGGTCGTAACAATGTGTGAGAGAATAGTTATTAAGCGATTTTCAGAGACGACTAAAGATTTTGTTGGAGTTCCGTTCAAATCAAATTAGTAGCCAAATATGAATAAATATATACTGATTATCAGGCATTAACAATTCAATCAGCCAAATTCTCCGCATAATGCTTAATTTTGCAATTCATTTGTGGTTGAATGCCACAAGAAAACAAAACGAAACCTCTTTGACTTATGTCCACACCAGCACAAACGGATCAATTGAGCGTTAAAAAAGCAACCCCTGCTGATGTAGAGGTTATTCATGCCCTTGCTTTGGCATCCTGGGAGGCTACTTACAAAAAGATTTTATCTAAAGATCAGATACAATTTATGTTTAAAGAGCTCTTCACCGAAGAAGCCCTGGTAAAACAAATGGTTACCCAACAACATATTTTTTACATTCAATATCAGAATGAGGTTCCAACCGGATTCGCCTCATTCAGCTTAAAAGAACCGATCGAGAAAATATACAAGTTACATCGCTTGTATCTCAAACCCGATGTTCAGAAGAAAGGCCTGGGTAAACATTTGCTCAACTTCATTGAGAAAACCATAGCAATGGACGGCGGAACCATCATGGAGCTGAATGTGAATCGGAAAAATACAGTCAAAGACTTTTATCAAAAGCATGGCTACCGGGTTCATCAAACCGTGGATATTCCGTTCAAGCAATATTGGCTGAACGATTATATCATGCGCAAAAAGCTTAACAAAGAAAATTACCAGTAGAATGAAGCGTCCGGGAAAACGATTCTGGGTGCTTCTTGTGGTTATTCTCCTTTCCCCCTTTTTCTTAATAGTCTTCAAAAATCCTATTCTAAGAGGAATTGGTTCATTTTTGGTTTCCACGGATGAATTGAAGCCTTGTCAGGCCATTTTTGTGCTAGGGGGCGGTGCCAATGCCAGAGGAAGTAAGGCGGCTGAAATTTGGAAAAAAGGAATGGCGCCCATCGTTTATTGTCTTGGAAAGCCAAACAAAAAGGAGTGGGAAATGATGGGATTTAAACCAAAAGAGATGAATTTAACCAGGCCTTATGTTGTTCAAAATGGGGTTCCGGATTTTCTTGTTCAAAATATCACACAGGGGACTTCCACCCATGAAGAAAGGGAACTCATTCTGGCTATGGCCAGAAAACATCAATACCAATGCGTCATCGTGGTATCCTCAGAAATGCATACAAGGCGTGTCAGACAACATTTTCAAGATAGGTTTGATGCCGCAGGCGTGGAGTTGATTCTGCTGGGAGCCTCGGATACCAACTATACTCCCGATAATTGGTGGTCCAGAGAAGATGGGCTCATATTCGTGAATAATGAGTATATCAAGTTGCTGTATTATTTCCTGAAGCATTGAGGTTGGTTACCTCCTCAATCCTTAATTCTTTTGTAAATTCACCCTATGAAACTCGAATACACCCATAACCTTCAACAAGATCAGGCCGTTAAAAAATTAGCCCCCTTTTTGGAGCAACTTAAAACCCAATATGGAGATAAAATCAAAATAGTTAAAGAGGAATGGAAAGACAACATTCTATCTTTTCGCATTAAAGTTAAAACCGGAATTCCGTTTGTAGAACCTGAAATCCCGGGGCTGATTACGGTTGAAGACAATCGGTTATGGGCAGAAGCGCCGGTACCTGCATTTGCTGAATCATTGGCGACGGAAGCCCAGGTAAAATTCACAGAAGTTCTCAACCGCTGTTTTCAATCAGAAGCAATATGATGGCCTGGCCGGAGCCTTTTCTGATAGATTTTCCCGGGATCGGTAAATCGGACATTGGCTATATCTCCGTTGCCGAGAATCCTAATTTGCCTTTTCAGGTTCAAAGAGTTTTCTGGACTTATTACACCCCCCAGGAAATTATACGGGGACGACATGCGCACCACCAATTACAACAAGTCCTGATTGCTGTTGCTGGCTCCATTCGCATTCGAACAGAAAATCGGAAAGGAATTGTGTCAGAGTTTTTGTTGGACAAACCTTCATTTGGTTTATACATGCCTCCCGATCATTGGCATACCATGCAATATTCGCATTCCGCGGTTCAGCTCACGCTGGCTTCTCTGCCGTATGATGAAACAGATTATATTCGGGATTATGAGGCTTTTCTTAAAGGCATTTAACCTCGTTCCATATCCCGACGAATGTCTTTTTCTTTAATAGATTCCCGCTTATCATGCGTTTGCTTTCCTTTCGCCAGGGCAATCTCTAATTTTACGAGCCCTCTGGGGTTGATAAACAATTTCACCGGAATGAGCGTGAGCCCTTGTTCCTGAACCTTCTTTCGGATTTTTTGAAGTTCAGCACGCTTTAATAACAGCCTGCGCGGGCGCCTTGGGTCATGGTTGTGTAGATTTCCAAAATCGTACTCACTGATATGCAGCTCTCGTATAAATAAATCATTGCCCATGAAGGCACACCAGGCATCTGCAAATTGTACTTTCCCGGCACGAATACTTTTTACCTCAGTTCCTTTTAATTCAATGCCTGCGATCCAGGTCTCCAAAAAGAAATAATCGTAAGAGGCTTTTCGGTTGCGAAATTCAGTTTGGGGAGATTTACTCATAATTGTGCCTGCAGAGATTGAAGTAACTGATCAAACCTGGCTTTGTCTAATATTTTTTGAATTTGTTTGCCTTTGCCAATGAGATGCCCATTCGCCTCTGCTGTCCAACTGCAAACCACTTCACGATCTACTACAGATTCCAAACAGGCAGAAATTTTAATTTTGGACCCTAGGGGTGCCGGATACAAATGCTCTACGGATAAAAAAGTACCGACACCTTCCTCTCCTGTCTCCTTCATCTCCAACACAAACAGGCGACATGCCCATTCTACATCTTTCCCGAGTGCAAAGGTGGAATACACCGGATGAACCATCCCTGATTCAAATGACGCGAGTTTTTCCTCTGTAACTTTCGTTTCAAAGATCTTGAGGTCACCAGTCCGGAATGGATTTTTCATGCTACAAAATTAAGGGATAATATCATTTGTGTTTTTCGTTAGAGGCCTCCACGCCATGTTTCATTCTTTTACGCCGCTTACCAACACGATATAGCCCCCACTTAATTTTACTTCAGTGATGGCTTTAAGGACATGACCCTGGTAAAGGCCGCTGCCACTAAAGAATACCGACACTTCGATATCCTCCCGATATAACCAATTATCCCGATGCAGGTGGGTCTTAATCTTTCGGACAAGTCCTTTGTTCGGATTCATAATTAGGACCTGTTCCAGTAACCGGGATTTGTTTTCAAACGCCGATTTACGAATCCCACGAAGGGTATCGCCCGACTGGTAAATGTCAAACCAATCCGAAATTTCAGGATTTAAAAAGCTGATTTCTAAACAAGGTTTAAGTTCTTCTTTTATGGTTTCATAAGCGGTCCTCGCCTCAATAGTATCTACCTGGCATTCAAATCTGTTTTCTTGCAGGATACACAGCGTTTTCTTTAGGGAATTGTCCTTAGAGAACCTCATGCGAAGCTGTGCATCCTGGATTTGTTTTAACCTGGTATGCGAAAGTCGGGCTTCGTCTCCCTGTAACAATATGGGCAGACTATAAGCCAGGAGCGCAAAAATTATCAGGCGCTTCAACATAGTAATTTCCCCGTCATGACTGCCGGAATTTCAATACCCATCAAAGAAAGCAGGGTAGGAGCTACATCGCCTAGTTTTCCGTTGTGTAAGGGCCCCTGATCTTCGGCTCCAATTAAAATACAGGGCACCGGTGCGGTTGTATGGGCCGTATTGGGGCTCCCGTCTTCATTTCTCATTTTGTCAACATTCCCATGATCAGCTAAAATCATTATGGCATAGTCCTTTTGAATGCCTGCCTCTACCACCCGTTTCACACAGGCATCCACTTTGGTACAGGCTTTTACAGCTGCTTCAAAAACACCCGTGTGACCCACCATGTCCGGATTGGCAAAGTTGATGCAAACAAAATCATACTGGGCCTTCAAAATGGCTTCAGTTGCTTTGACGCAGATTTCCTCGGCACTCATTTCAGGCTGCTGGTCGTAGGTAGCCACCGGAGGACTAGGACATAAAATCCTATCCTCTCCGGGAAAGGGTTCCTCTCTGCCACCATTGAAAAAGAAGGTAACATGTGGGTATTTTTCGGTCTCTGCGATGCGCAGTTGTTTTTTACCTGCTTTACTGATGGTCTCGCCCAGGGTGTTTTCCAGATTGTCCTTTTCAAACATGACAGACAATCCTTCATATTTCTCTTCGTATCGGGTCATGCAGACATAGTGCAAATTGGGAATCGTGATCAGGTTGTATTCTCGGTTGTCCTTCTGCGTTAAGACTTCTGTCAGTTGCCTTGCCCGATCCGACCTGAAATTCAGAAAAAATACTGCATCTCCCGGTCTAATACAGGCCACAGGCCGATCTCCCTTTTGAATATAAAATGGACGAATAAACTCATCGGTTACACCGGCTTCATATGAGGCCTTAATTCCCGTGATTGCATCCGGAAATGCCTGGCCAATCCCATATACCAGCAGGTCATAGGCATTTCGGATTCTTCCCCAGCGACGGTCTCGGTCCATAGCAAAGTATCTTCCGCAAACGCTGGCAATCTCACCTGTGCCACAAGCCTGAATACAGGCTTCAAGTTCCCGGATATATTCAACCCCGGAATGAGGGTCCGTATCTCTGCCATCGGTAAAACAATGAATGTAAACTTCCGGTATATCTTTAAGAAGCGGTAGAATTCCTTTTAAATGCTTTAGGGAGCTATGCACGCCTCCAGCAGAAACCAATCCCATCAGATGAAGTGGCTTGCGATGGATTTTGCAATAATCTGTCAGGTTTTTCCAAACGGGGTTGTCAATAATTTCGCCCGACTCGATGGATTGGGTAATTCTTTCTAAATCCTGATACACCGTTCTGCCTGCACCGAGGTTCATATGGCCTACCTCAGAATTGCCCATTTGACCTTCCGGCAGTCCAACTGCTCTGCCTGATGCCTGTAATTCACTGAAAGGATAGGCCTGGATGGCTGAATCATAAAATGGGGTATCGGCCTGTTCAATGGCACTCACTTCAGGATTTTCTGCAATTCCCCACCCATCCATGATAATCAAAATTGTTTTTTTCGGCTGCATCTTACAAAATTACGGTTTTCAAGCCCGGAGGACTCTTTTTTATTTGGGAATATTTAAAGCAATAAATCGAATTGGCACAGGATTTGGCTAAGCAAAACGAAATCATGACAAAATTGTTCAGCTATATCTTATTCAGTGGGCTTTGGATCGCGTCTTTTTGCGCGTTAAATGCTCAGGCTCCGCAGGAAATCATGAAAAGCATTGAAACGGCAATCAAAAATAAAGATGTCGTTCAGCTCTCTCAGTTCTTTAATAAAGACTTGGAAGTTAATCTGTTAGATGATGAGCGTGTGTATGCCAAAAATCAGGCTCAACTCGTAATTCGGGATTTTTTTGCAAAAAATCCCTTGACAAAATTTAACATGATTCATGTCGGAGGTTCAGGAGATTCCTGGTATGGTATGGGACTTTATGAAAGCAGTACTGGGCAATTCGATACAAATGTGTTCATTAAAAAATACGGAACCGTCTATTTAATAGACAGGATTCGGTTTGAAAATAAAGAATAGTGTAATGTGATTTTTTTTGTTGTGTGTATTTGAAAAGGCGATTCCTGAGAAGGAATCGCTTTTTTTTAATTAAAATTGTGCGGAATTATGAAAGATTTTCTCAACGCTCCTGATACATTGAAAATTATTCGGGAGGCATTAACCGAAGATATCGGCACTGGTGACCACACAAGTCTGGCTACCATTCCCGAAAAGGCCATGGGTAGCATGAAGTGCCTGATTAAAGAATCAGGCATTTTAGCCGGAGTGGATTTTGCCGGAAAGGTTTTTCAGGAATTAGATCCGACCGTACATTTCGAAAAATGTATAGAGGATGGAACAAGTGTAAACCCCGGCGATATTGCCTTTCGGGTCAAAGGCAGGGTCCAGGCCTTATTGTCTGCCGAACGATTGGCCCTGAATGCGATGCAAAGGATGAGCGGTATTGCTTCAACCACCAGAAAGGCAGTTGAGGCGATGAAGGGCACTTCTTGTATTTTGTTGGATACCCGTAAAACTACACCATTGGTCCGTCACCTGGAAAAATGGGCAGTCACCATTGGGGGGGGGCAAAACCATAGATTCGGATTATATGATATGATTCTGATTAAAGACAATCACATAGACTTTTCAGGGGGAATTATTCAGGCCATTCAGGCAGCAGAGCGCTATCAACTCGATAAAGGCTATCATCTGCCCGTTGAAATAGAGGCCAGAACAATAGAAGAGGTTCTGGAAATTTTGGCTTATGGGAAAGTGAACCGGATTTTGTTGGACAACATGAGCGTAGAGATGATGCAGGAGTGTGTGAATCTCATCGGCGGTCGCTTTGAAACCGAGGCTTCTGGAAATATTACTCTGGAGAACATTCGGGCAAAGGCTGCAAGCGGTGTCAATTATATTTCTTCGGGCGCTTTAACCCATTCGGTTAAAAGTCTGGATATCAGTTTGAAGTTCGAGGCTGCACACTGATCGGCTTGCACCAAGCCCCGGCTTGGTGCAAGCCGAAAGTAATCACCCAATCAGAACATTCGAGGCAAATTTTTCGGAAACGACAACCGAGGTTCGCCTCCCGATTCGGAGCTCAACAGAACCATCATAGTCCACGCGATTCAGGACTTTAATCCGAGTACCCATTCGTATAGATAAGTTTTCTAAATATTGAAGAAAAGTGGAGCTGGTATCTCTTACGCCCACCACAATACCCGACTGGCCTGTTTCAATGAGAGATAAATGTCTGGCACTGACTTTGGGAATTTTACCATCCGGCCTTGGGATGGGATCTCCATGGGGATCTACCCGGGGATAATTGAGAAATTCGTCCAGACGACTAATTAATTTCTCAGATTGGATGTGCTCCAATTGTTCCGCAACCTCATGCACTTCATCCCACGAAAAACGAAGGGTCTCAAATAGAAAGGTCTCCCACAAACGATGTTTTCGAACCACCCCGACAGCCTGAATTCTTCCTCTCTTGGTCAGACGGATTTTGCCATATTTCTCATTTAGAATGAGCTTTTTTTCTTTGAGCCGCTTTAACATATGATTCACTGAGGCTGGTTTGAGTTGTAGAGAAAGTGCCAGCTCATTGGTGCCTACTTCTCGAACGGCTTCTCCGCTTTCACTCTGATGCAGAATGGCTTTCAAATAATTTTCTTCTGTGTATGATAGCATATTCAAATTTATAAAGTAATCTATGAACGCCCAAATTTATAAAATCAATTTTGTTTTGTTATTTTGTTAGGTTAATCTAACTTTTTATGTTTACTTATGTATTAAAATATTTTAGAATTGTAGTATTCTTTTTGTTTGTATTTTCTACTATTCAAGCATACAGCCAGGGGTTAGTACTTCAGGGGGTTGTTACGGATGAGGAGGGAAATCCTTTACAGGCTGCTTCTGTGAGTATTCCCGAACTTAAATCAGGTGTATGGACAGACGCTCTGGGTAGATTTCGATTGGATCAAGTTCCTCATGGCTCCTGGAGAATTCGAATTTCTTATACAGGGTATCAAAATGTAGAGAAAAAATGGAGTTCACAAATGTCAGGTCTGGATTCCATGCGTATTCAATTGATGCCTATGCGTCTGGATGAAGTGGTCATTTCCGGGAACCTACAGGAATCCAGGCGCTCGGATAGCCCCATCCCCATTGAAGTATATGCCGCTCCCTTCCTACGGTCCAATCCTACGCCCACTTTGTTTGAAGCCTTGCAAAATATCAATGGCGTCAGGCCACAATTAAACTGTAATATCTGCAATACCGGGGATATACATCTGAATGGGATGGAAGGCCCCTATACAATGGTGTTAATAGACGGGATGCCTATCGTTAGTGGCTTGTCTACAGTGTATGGTCTTCAGGGAATTCCTTCTGCACTTATTCAGAGGGTGGAAATCGTGAAAGGCCCGTCTTCTACATTATTTGGGTCTGAAGCCGTTGGTGGGTTGATCAATATTATTACGCGGAAACCCGGACAAAATAGAAAAATCCATGCAGATGCATTTGGAACATCCTGGGCGGAATGGAATCTGGATATCGGACTGCAATTCAATTATTCTAAAAAAATAGAAAGCCTGACAGGGATTAATATTTTTAATTACCAAAATCCCTTAGATTTCAATCGGGATGGGTTTACAGATGTGGCGCTTCAGGAACGATATTCGGTATTTCACAAAATTCAATTCCTTCGGCGTCAGTCCAGAGAAGCCTCTCTTAGTGCAAGGCTTATTTTTGAAGATCGTTGGGGCGGTCAAATGAATTGGACGCCGGCCTTCAGAGGGGGAGATAGTGTTTATGGAGAGCAAATTGATACCAGACGATGGGAAGTTATGGGAAAGTATCAGTTGCCCGTCCGGGAAAATATAATGGTCTGGTATAGCTTGAATGGGCATTATCAGAATAGTGCCTATGGAACCAATTTATATTTAGCCACCCAACATATTGGATTTGGTCAGGTAACGTGGAATAAAAAGATTCGTCGGCATGATCTATTATCCGGATTATCGTATCGTTTTACCCATTATGATGACTCAACGCCTGCTACGGTGTTTTATCAGCCTGATCGTTACACACATTTACCGGGGGTGTTTGTTCAGGATCAATACTGGATTCATGATCGATTAACCTTGCTATCCGGACTTCGTTATGATTATCACTTTAGGCATGGGAATATTTTTTCGCCCCGACTAAATCTCAAAAGGCTTAGTTTGAATCAAAAGTCTGAATTAAGGTTTGGCGTAGGCAGTGGATACCGGGTGGCCTCTATCTTCACAGAAGACCATGCCGCATTAACCGGTGCCCGTAAGGTCGTTTTGGAAGAACAATTAAAACCTGAAACTTCCTGGAATTTTAATTTGAATTGGTTGAGGAAGTTTGCTGTGGGAAAGGGGCATTATTTGGCAACGGATGCAACATTTTTTTATACCTGGTTCGGCAATCGAATACTACCGGATTATAATGCACATCCGGATGAAATTCGGTATCGAAATTTAGAGGGATATGGGATTTCACAAGGCGGGGCCTTGACAATAGACTGGATAACGCCTTCCGGATGGAGTTTGATGATAGGTTCCACCTATGCTGATGTTTTTGTAGTAGAAGCAAATGAAAAAAATCGACCTGTTTTAACAGAACGCATTTCAGGGGTTTGGAGATTGTCGTATCTCTTGTCAAATTGGAAGATGAGAATAGAGTACACGGGTAATATCTACGGGCCTATGCTTCTTCCGCTCTCCGGACCTCTGGATGATCGTCCGAGTCTTTCGCCTGTTTGGAGTATTCAAAATATCCAGGCAACAAAGACATTAAAAAATGGGATGGAGCTATATGGCGGAATAAAAAATCTCTTGAATTTTCGTCCTCCGGCGAATAGCATCAGCCGATCATTTGACCCTTTTGATAAGCAGGTTGTGTATGATGCCCTGGGAAATGTATTGCCTACAGCAGAAAATCCCAGAGCACAGACTTTTGATCCCACTTATATGTTTGCGCCCAATCAGGGACTTCGGTTTTTTCTAGGGTTGAGGTATTAAGGGTAAGTAACTTACCGGGATTGGGGGTAAGCAGCTTACCGGGATTGGGGGTAAGTAACTTCCCGGGATTGGGGGTAAGTAACTTACCGGGAGTGTGGGGTAAGCAGCTTACCGGGATTGGGGGTAAGCAGCTTACCGGGAGTGTGGGGTAAGTAACTTACCGGATTTGGGGTAAGCAGCTTACCGGATTTGGGGTAAGTAACTTACCAGAGTGTGGGGTAAGTAACTTACCCGGGATGTGGGGTAAGTAACTTACCGGGATTGGGGGTAAGTAACTTACCCGGGATTGGGGGTAAGCAGCTTACCGGGATTGGGGGTAAGTAACTTACCGGGATTACCTTCTGATCATTCGAATAATCCCCCCCGCACCAATCAGAAAAAAGATTGCCAAAAGCATAACTGAATTTCGCATACTGCCAGAATACGCCTCAATGATACCATAAGAGGCAGTACCGAGTACAATTGCTATTTTTTCAGTGACATCTAAAAAGCTAAAGTAAGAGGCGTGGTCCTTCGTCTCAGGTAAGTGTAAGGCAAAGGTTGATCGCGATAAACTTTGGATGCCGCCCATCACCAGTCCTACAGCAATAGCCAGCATAAAAAACTCTTCTCTCGTATAGGTGTACCACGCACCAAAGCAGACCCCAATCCAAATGCACAAAGCGAGGAGTATGGCCATCGGATTCCCGTATTGCTTCGCCAATCGGGCAAACAAAAAGGCTCCTCCAATACCAACTAATTGAATTAACAAAATCGTCAAAATCAAATCGGAGGTTTCGAGTTTGAGTTCTTTTGAGCCAAACAAAGTAGCCATATAAAATACCGTATGAATTCCCATGCTGTAGAAGAAAAATGCAGAGAGAAATATTCTCAACTTCCCATGGGACTTAAATTCTTCAAAGGTCAGTTTTAATTCCCTTAAGCCTTTTTTCCAGATGCCATTCTGAAATCCTCCGGACTGAGGTTCGGGGGGTAAGTTCCGAAAAGTAATCTGGGCAAATCCCATCCACCATAGGCCAACCGTGATAAAGGAAATCCTCGCCGGCCAGGTGCCATCGGTTAAGCCGAACCATTCGGGTTTTTGTATTAAGACCAGATTAAATATCAATAAAATGACGCTGCCGATATAACCCATTGCAAACCCTCTTGCACTTACCTGATCATATTCTTTAGGTTCGCAAATCTCCGGTAGGAATGCATTGTAAAATACCAGACTTCCGGTAAACCCTACACTCGCAAAGAAAAAAGCTGTCATTCCCAACTCTGTGTTGTCTCCGGTGAAAGCCGACAAAGTGATACAGGAGAAACTACCTAAGTAACAAAATGCCTGCATAAACCACTTCTTCCGACCGCTAAAATCTGCTATTCCCGATAAAATGGGGGTTAACAAGGCACTCACCAGAAAGGAAGCTGATATAATCCAGGAATACAATACGGTGTTTTGTAAAGTCCATCCGAAGAAGTCAACCAAATCTGAAGTCCCTTTTGTGGTAACTGACACAAAATATACCGGAAAGATAGCGGAGGTAATCGTCAGAGAATAGACGGAATTGGCCCAATCATACCAAGTCCAGGCTCGAATTCTTTTTTTTCTCAAAGAAGGAGATAAATCCGTTTGTGTGGTCAAGTGTTTTATTGTTTAGAGTGATGTATGTTTGAGCTTCCGGTTTTTATTGCCCCAATGGTAAAGTTCTATCCCATCATTTGGAGATAGCTCCATCCCCCAATAGAATGCCCTTAATACCGATAGGATTTCACCGTTTCCAGAAACACGCGGGCTTTATCGGGTTGAATATCCGGATAAATTCCATGACCCAGATTCACAATGTGCTTGCCAGGTTCAAATTCAGACAGCATCTGTAAAGTTTGACGGCGAATTTCGGCCTCATCCCCATATAATACACAAGGGTCCAGATTTCCTTGCAAGGCCTTGCCGGGTATCTGTTTTTTGGCTTCCATTGGATTCATATTCCAATCTAGTCCGATGACTTGAGCGTCACATTCCCCTAATTCCTTTAAGGCATAGAAGGCCCCTTTTGCAAAAATAATTTTGGGTACACCCTGAATGGCATTACAGATTTTCTGAATGTAGGGAAGTGAAAATCTCAGCCAGGCATCTCTGGATAATAGTCCTGCCCATGAATCAAAAATCTGTATCATGTCCACACCGGCTTCGATTTGTTGAGTCAGATAGATAATGGTGGCATCCGTTATTTTGTCCAATAATGCGTGAGCAAAAGCCGGATTCTGATATAAGTGGGCTTTGGCACGGCTGAATGTTTTGGAGCCTTTACCCTCGGTCATATAGGCGAAAATGGTCCAGGGGGCACCTGCAAATCCAAGTAGTGGTACTCGTCCTGACAATTGTTCTTTGACAATTTGTATGGCCTCCAGGGTATCGTTCAGATTCGATGAAGCAGATGGGAGGTGTAATTTTTCTATATCAGGGGTCCCGGAAATTATTTCCGGAAATACTGGTCCTCTTTGTTCTTCCATGACATAAGGCAACCCCATGGCTTCCGGAAGCACAAGGATATCCGAAAATATAATGGCCGCATCTGTACCCATCAGGTCTATGGGTTGAAGCGTAACTTCTGCTGCAAACTCCGGGTTGGCAATCATGTTACGGAAGCTACCGGCTCTGGCCCTCACTGCCCGGTATTCCGGAAGATAACGACCTGCTTGACGCATCATCCAAACCGGAGGTCTTTCTACAGACTCTCCCCGAGCCACTCTGAGTATTAAATCATTCTGAAGCGCCATGTTTATTTATTTTATGCTACGAAATTAAGGAAAACTTTTCCGAGGGGAGGCTTCAATTCCCGGATATAAGTGCCAGTTCCGATAGCTCTAACCCAACCAAACTACCCAACGCTACCCCCATGCCGCCCATTCTTACGCCAACGCAGACATTCGGACTGATCCTTTCAAGAATATAATTTTTTTCGGGCCCAACGCCCATAATGCCACTCCAGCGAATATCCTCTTCAAATAGAACTCCAGGTAGAATCATTTCTTGTAACAAAAGATGCAGGCTATCCATGATTTTAGGCGTATTGCCCATTTCCATGGTTTCTTCCCCTGCGAAATCCAGATTGCGCCCACCACCCAATAAGATTCTATTGCCTACATTTCGGAAGTAATAGTAGCCGGCATCATAATGAAAGGATCCCCTGAGCTTTAAGCTCTCTATGGGTTTGGTGATGAGGACCTGGGCTCTGCCAGGTTTGACTGGTAATTCCGGTATCAGGGATTGGGTAAATCCATTCATGGTAATACATAGCTTGCGGCCAAGGATGTTTGTATGATCCAGGGTTTGTATGCTTACCTGTTGGCCCTCCTCGTGAAAGCCGGTGACGCACACACCGGATAAAATCATTACCCCTGCTTTCAGTACCTTTTGCCATAAGGCCTTCATCATTTTTCCGGTATGGATTTGGGCTTCTCCCTCAATGCGAATGATGCCACACAGGCCTTGCATACCAAAGCCATAATCTTCTACTGAAACCTCCCGAAAGACCGGTGAAAAAGGGAGTATTTCCCTCAACGCGGTATTGAATTCAGGTAGAGATTGTACGGTATTAAGGAAGTGATTTTCCTGTCCGATTCTAAACACTTCATAACCGCCCTGTGGCTCCAGCCCTATCGCCTCCGGACCAAGGGTTTCCTGAAGCAATTGTAACCCTCTATATCGTTTTTGAACAAGTCCGTACACTTGTTCTGTGGACATTTTCGTGAGGTCATCCAACAGTTCGGTCGGGCTACCAAAACAGGCGAATCCTGCGTTTTTGGTGCTGGCACCGGAAGGAAATGTTCCTCTTTCTAATACCAGAACAGAGGCCTCAGGTTGTTGTTTCTTTAAGTGTAAGGCAGTGCTTAAGCCAACGATGCCTCCTCCCAGAATGACAAAATCATAAGGCCCCAGGAAGCTTTCTTTTTCCCAAAAGGAAATGTTATTCATGTTTTGATTCTTCTAGAGAAAGCATCATTACTTTGTGCGGGCCTATTCCGGGGATATCAAATTCATCAGACAAAATGATAAAATCCTGTCCGGTGTAAAAATCATATGCGACCTTACGGGCATTGCACCAAAGATAATTTATACCGCTTGCTTTGAGTCGGGCAATCCCAAATTGCAGGGCCTGTTTGCCTAAGCCTTGCCCTTGTAGATTCGGTAATACAGCCATCCCTCGGAGCCGGAAACCTTCCCCGGTATATCCGGGATAATCTTCACGCATGAAAGTCGCAATGCTGTATACCTGATCTTCTGAAAAACATCCGGTGTGAAAAGTATCAGGATGCTCATCGCCTTCATTCACACATTGATCAGGCGGGAGTTTACCTTCTCTAAGTACCAGAGATCGGAGGGGTAATACCTGGTTGAGCGTTAGTAGTCCGGTAGAATACATGCTCAGGCGTTGCGGAGTTTTTCCTGTTCCTGAATTAATTGTTTCAGAAGGGAGAGTATGTCTCCTCCTGGCTCATTGTGATGAAGTTTTCGCATTTGCATGGCTTCTATCATAGAACGAATGTGGGCATCCAGTTCGAGTCGTTTGAAATAGCGGCGATAGCGTTGAAGAATCCAGAATTCTAAAGTGTTCTCAATTCTTTTGCCACAGGTATCAGGTAGTATGGCTGTTGCAATCCCGGAGAAATGACCGAGATAGTAATACAATCTTGCATACCAGGCAGGGGTTAGATTTCTGGTGCGTAACAATTGGTGCAGGAATGCCTGATGAGATGCTTTTCTTTCCCGAAGGGTGCGCAGTCTGTCTTCAGCCCCATACCATTGACGGTACCATCCAAGGCGCATGGACTCTCTGGCATGGAGGTCTTTCAGGATAAAGGCGACATTTTTTTCGATATCTTTTTGCATGGCAATTACAGGGCATTTAAGGCTTGGAGGAGTTTGTCCAGGCGGCGGATGTTTTTTTCCTTGAGATAGGGTAGGGCACGGGCAGTGAATTCGTTAAATAGAATTAGAAAATCCCTGAGTTGCATCAGATGATTGGCAAATTCTTTTTCTTCTTCAGGCAGGGGGACATTTTCTCCTCCTGCATCTGCCTTTAATTGTGCAAGAATTTCTTCGATGGCATCTGTGACCGGTTTAAGTTCCCGTTTCTGTCTCTCAACTAAAATAAGGGAGGTCAGCAACCAAACATCCTTGACGGCTGCAAAGTATTCTTTTCTCCCCGGTGGATGCATTTCTTTGCGAATCAGCCCCCATTCCAGAAGTTCCCTTAAGTTCATATTGGCATTTCCTCTGGAAATTTGAAGCTTATTCATAATGGTATCGGTATCCATGGCATCAGCGGAAGCAAATAATAGGGCATAAATCTGAGACATGGTTTTGGAGATGCCCCAACTGGATGACATTTCTCCCCATGTACTTATAAACCGCTCCCGAGCAGGACTAAGTTCCGGATTCCCGATCATACTTCAAAATTGGGAAAAAAAATGGAGTTGTGGAGAATCGATGGTGCTAATTCCCTGCCGTCCTAACGCTTGCGGTGAGCAGCTAACGCACAATGCCCTGCCGCTCGCCCTAAGCAGTAGGGGATGCGAAAACTCTTATTAACTTTACAGGGTCATATGAAACTGAATCAGCCTATTACCGTGAGGGACGCCGCCTCCCTGATTAATGCCCGATTTGCCGGCAATCCGGATCAATTAATTTTGGGTTTGGAAGAAATTCACATGGTTGCTCCCGGCGACCTGACTTTTGTAGATGTCGAAAAGTATTACAAAAAGGCCCTCAACAGTGCAGCCACCATTATCCTGATTAATAATGAAGTGGAAGTGCCGGAAGGCAAGAGTATTATCATTTCAGATGACCCTTTTCGGGATTATAATCGGCTGACAGAGCATTTTCAACCTCGCCTACCCTTGAATATTCAGGGACAGCCCATTCTCGGGAAAAATGTTAAAATAGGTGCCAATGTGGTGTTTGGGGAAAATGTCCGCATTGGAGACAATACGGAAATCGGGCACAATGTGGTCATTGGCTCTCATGTAAACATTGGTCAGGACACATTGATTTATCCCAATGTTACCCTCTATAACTACTCTCAGATTGGCAACAGGGTGTGTATTCAGGCGGGAACGGTCATTGGGGGTGAGGCTTTTTATTACAAGTCTCGTCCAACGGGTAAGGATAAGTTACTTAGCAAGGGAAGGGTAGTCATCGAGGATCGCGTGGAGATTGGTGCCAATTGTACCATAGATAGAGGGGTGAGTGGGGACACCAGAATTGGAGAGGGGACGATTTTTGATAACCTGATTCAAATCGGTCATGATACCGTGGTCGGCAAAAATTGCCTGTTTGCCTCACAGGTAGGTGTAGCCGGAGTAGTGACCATAGAGGACAATGTCATTCTGTGGGGACAGGTGGGCGTAAATAAAGATCTGACCATCGGCAAAGGTGCAATTCTATTGGGTAAATCCGGTGTGATGTCCTCTCTCGAAGGTGGAAGAACATATTTCGGTTTTGTGGCATCAGATCATCGTCAGGCTTTAAGGGAATTCGCCGCTGCCCGCAGGCTGCCGGAAGTGCTTCAGCGCTTGGATCAATTAGAATCTGCCCGGAATGAAATTTGATCACCCTTTCCCTCAATTTCAAAAACAGAAAGACGAGGTCAAATTATTTTCCAGTAAGACTTTTGCCCGCATTGTTGCCTATTTTTTTCAGGGGCTCCTGCTGGTTGTGCCCATTGCAGTTAGTATTTGGGTAATCTATAATGCCTTTCAATATATTGATGAATTGTTTCCTTTTCGCCTGGGAAGGGGGTTAGGATTTCTAATCATCATTGGCGGAATTACGATACTTGGATTTCTAGGGTCCTTGTTTATTACCAGACCCATCCTAGCCTTTATTGAAAAGGTGATTTCCAATGTGCCGGTTTTGAAATTTTTATATTCCACTATCCGGGATTTTATGGAAGCCTTTGTCGGGGAAAAGAAGCGCTTCACCGAGGGCGTCCTTGTGACATTGGATAAAGATAACGGGATTGAGCGCCCGGGATTTATTACCTCCAAAGATCTTAGCCGATTAGGGCTTCCCGGTAAAGTTGCGGTCTATATGCCTTTCTCGTATCAGTTTGCCGGTGATTTATTGATTGTCCCTGCTGAATCCGTTAGGCCATTACCGGTATCGGGGGCCGACATGATGAAGTTTATTGTTTCCGGAGGGGTTACCGAATTTCAAGACGGTAATCCTGCGGAAGAAAATGATATTAAATAAAATTATTTATGAAAACACTGACTGGTTTTCTCTTGTGTTTGTGGGTTGGCCTGGGATGGGCAGGTACCTTTCCGCCTGATTCCTTTAGAACTTCTTCCAATCCCTGGTATTGGAAGAATCGAAAACCCTATCCGGATTACTGGCAACAAGATGTTTATTATAGAATTAAAGCGTCTTTAGACCCTTTCAGTAGAGAAGTGAAAGGGAATTTGATTCTAACTTATTATAACAACTCTCCTGATACGCTAAAGGAGTTTACCTTTCATTTATATCAGAATGCCTTTCAACCGGAATCCTATCTGGATCAGATGCGGAAAGGCTTTAACGAAACCCCTGAATATGGGGAACTCGAAGCTCAGAAAAAAGGGACTCAGGTGCATGCCATTCGTTCCCCCGGCAGATTGCTGGAAACCCTCGAGGACAATACGATTTTCAGGGTATTTGCGGACAAAGCCTTATTGCCAAATGATTCCATGGTTTTTGAAATTGCTTTTTCTTCCTGGTTTGATACCGGCCCGGACAGAAGGCGGATGAAAATGTTTCCCGTTGAGCAGGAGGGGGGGAATCAAACCTGGCATTTTGACGGCGTGCATTGGTACCCTCGCATATCCGTCTATGATCGACGCATGACCTGGGATGTGCAGCAGCATTTTGGAAAAGAATTTTATGGAGACTTTGGTACCTGGGATGTAGAATTGACATTGCCTTCCGAATATATCGTAGAAGCTACCGGAGAGATTTTGAATGAAGCGGAGGTTTTACCACCAACCTTAAGACAGGCGCTCGATATTAGAAATTTTAAGGATAAAAAAATCGGCACGCCGGCATCCATTATTGTTCCGGCAGACGGCACTACTAAAACCTGGAAGTACCATGCGGTAAATGTGCATGATTTTGCTTTTACTGCGGATCCGACTTATCGAATAGACGAAGTGAAGGCAGGGCGCGTCAGATGTATCGCCGTCGCTCAGGAACAGAATGCGGCCAAGTGGCAGGATGCAGCCGGAATCGCAGCTAAAGTCATTCAACTGTATTCAGATTATCTCTTTCCCTATGCCTATCCTAAAATGGTGGTGGCAGATGCTCAGGATGGTATGGAATATCCCATGCTGACCCTGGACGGAGGACATTCTCCAGGGTACACGGCCTTACTGGCTCATGAAATAGGACATAACTGGTTCTTCGGCATGTTGGGTACCAACGAAACCTACCGGGCCTTTATGGATGAAGGGTTTACTCAGTTCCTTACCATGTTTGCCATGGATTCATTGAAGGGTTGGGATAAAGAAGGGATCTCTAAAGACCGCTTACAGCAGGGATACTTTAGATTTATGGCAGAAGCCATCCGGGACCATGAAGGACATTTGAATACACATGCGGATGAATATTATGCCTCTTGCGGACATGGGGGGCAATACAGCATGGCCTATCACAAAACAGCCGTCATGCTGTATAACCTTCAATATTATCTCGGGAAAGAGGTATTTCAGGCCGCCATGCAGCAGTATTTTCATCGCTGGGCGATGGCACATCCTTACCCTGAAGATTTTCGTCTGGCCATCACCGATCATGCTCGTACGGACCTGACCAGATTTTTTGATGACTGGATGGAAAGTGAAAAGAAAGTGGATTACGGCATTCGCTGTATTCGAAGAGCAGGAAGGGATTCGGTTCGCCTGACTTTTATCCGAACCGGAGATTTAGTGATGCCTTTAGCGTTTTCTCTGACTTCCAATGGCCACGGCAGGCAGAATTATCTGATTCCTTCCAGTTATTTCAACAGAATTGAAAAAGATGAAATCAGATTGCCTTATTGGTACCAGTTTGGTGAGTTGGGCCGAACTTATGAGGTTACGCTACCGGCGGGGAAACACCCGGTGGTAAATCTTGACCCAAGCAGAAGGCTTGGCGATATTCGAATGATGGACAATCAGACCGGGTTGTTTCCTACCTCTTTTAATCTTGCGCTGACCGATCATCATCAGGGTCGGAGCGATTGGGAGAAATACACCATGCATGTTCGTCCCTGGGTATGGTGGAATCGGGTGAGTGGCATTCAGGCAGGGGGGCAGTTTCAGGGACATTACATGAATACGCGTCATAGGGTGAAAGCAGGCCTGGTGCAGAATACCGGCATCTTCGACCAATACACCGGCGCATCTATGCTAGGGTTAAATTCGCGCTATTACTTCTTAAATTACTGGGCATCCTATCAAACTCAGTTTTCCCCTTTAGGTAAAGACGGAGACATTCTTTTGGAATCGGCTTATCGGGATGGGGCTTTCCGGAATGTGGCGGGATTGGAGAAATGGTATGTTTCCGGACCGTCCTATAATTCGGCGAAACAAGGTTGGTATGCCCAATGGGTATATTTGTTCAGGCCTCAGTCTTTCTTAACCAATTATCTTGTTGAGGAAGACACCTGGCGTGCCGGTTTTGCCAACAGTTATTTCAAAGCCGGATGGCGGCGTCAATATAAAGTCCCTTCTGGTACCGGACGATGGAAACTCGAAGCTCGGTCCACTGCACCCGGCAGCGACAGCGATTACCGAAACCTTCGCTTTGAGTCCGTTTACAACTGGCAAATCCTCAATAAGACCTTTACCCTCAAATATCGTTTTTATGCCCAGATTGGGGAGGGCAACACCCCGATTGAATCTCAAACCATGCTGAGTGGTGGCAATGCGGAAGAGGCCTGGAGCAATGATTTTTACCGGGCCGAGGCCTTTTTCCATGAGCGCTTAACCGAAACCGAAATGGGAAGACGCCCTTCCAATGTGCACTTTGGAGGAGGCTATAATCTAAGAGGTTACAGTGGATACCGGGCGGAATTTGAAGATGGAGGAGCCGCCTGGTATGGCAACAACGGAACCTCCGTTAATTTGGAGTTGGAATTCGATGACAGAATTCCGTTTCGACCGCCTTTCCTGAAAGACCATGTTAAACTTGACGCTTATGTGTTTGCAGATGCCGGTATTTTAGGCCGAAACCTCTCACGCCGGGGCTTTGATAAGCCCGAATGGGATAAACTTCGGGCCGATTTTGGCATCGGTACCGCTTTCAATCTTTATCGCACCCGTAATAAACAAACTCAGCCTTTAATTATCCGGGCGGATTTCCCCTTCTTATTAACAACTGCCCCATTTATTCAGGATAATTTCCAGTTTAGATGGATGGTGGGAGTGGGGAGAGCGTTTTGAGTTATGAATGATGAATGATGAATTATGAGGGATTGTTAAAAATACACGAATGTCATTTTATTGCCCTGAAAGGGCATCTCCCTTTCTCGGGGGGCTTTGCCGCCCGAATACTAAAAGTTATTTTTTGCACAATCCATATTTTGTCTAATTTTGCACTTCCTGCTAAAAGTAGGAAGAAAAGGAGATTTAAAATTTAATGTCAGAAGAAAACAAATCCGTTACCGAGGTGGATCATGTTCAGAACATGGAAGCCGATTTGACCGTTGATTCCGTCCGGTCGTTGAAAAGTGTGCCCAGCGAAGAATTTTCCTGGGATGAAGATGAGCTGGGGTATAGCGCTGAAGAAAGAGCGCGTCTGGAGGCTGTGTACTCCGGAACGCTGAATGTGATCAGTGAAAAGCAAATCGTTAAGGGCACCGTCGTGTTTATCGGTGACAAAGAAGTGGTTCTCAACATCGGTTTCAAATCCGAAGGCGTTGTGCCCATTTCCGAATTCCGTGACAAACCGGATTTGAAGCCCGGTGACCAGGTGGATGTGTTCCTGGAAACTGTGGAAGACAAAAAAGGCCAGTTGGTATTGTCCTACAAAAGAGCAAACGCGATGCGTACCTGGGATAAAATCCGGGCGGCTCTGGATGAAGATCTTACCCTGGAAGGGATCATCCGCAAAAGAACCAAAGGTGGATTTGTGGTGGATGTGGAAGGCGTGGAAGCTTTCCTTCCCGGTTCTCAGATCGATGTGAAGCCGGTCAGAGATTTTGATTCTTACCTCGGACGCAAAATGGAGTTCAAGGTGGTTAAAATCAACTACCCCCACGACAATGTGGTCATCTCCCATAAAGTGCTGATCGAAAAAGACATCGAAGCACAAAAAGGCGAAATCCTCCAAAACCTTGAAAAAGGACAGGTTCTCGAAGGTACGGTGAAAAATATGACCAACTTCGGGGTGTTCGTAGATTTGGGTGGCCTGGATGGGCTTCTCCATATCACAGACATTTCCTGGGGCAGAATCAACCATCCGGAAGAAGTCCTCAAATTGGACGATAAAATCAATGTGGTGGTGTTGGATTTTGATGATGAGAAAAAGAGAATCAGCTTAGGCTTGAAACAATTGCAACCCCATCCATGGGATGCTTTACCGGAAACTATAGAGGTTGGCTCTAAAGTGAAAGGTAAAGTGGTAACTGTGGCTGACTATGGCTTGTTTGTTGAAATTCAAACCGGTGTAGAAGGTTTGGTGCATGTGAGCGAAATGTCCTGGTCTCAACACCAGAAAAATCCTACCGAATTGTACAAAGTCGGGGATGAGATTGAAGCTACCGTGCTGTCCATTGACCGGGATGAGCATAAAATGTCTCTCGGCCTGAAACAAGCCACAGAAGATCCATGGTTGAAAGTAGCCGAAAAATATCCGGTGGGCAGTCGCCATTCCGGTGTGGTTCGTAGCATCATCACCATCGGTCTGATTGTTGAACTTGAAGAAGGCGTAGACGGACTGGTGCATATTTCTGACCTGTCCTGGACTAAGAAAATCAAGCATCCTTCTGAATTCATCAAGAAAGATGATCCAATTGAAATTGTGGTGACTTCACTCGATGTCGAAAACCGCAAGATGAGCCTGGGTCATAAGCAATTGTTTGAAGATCCCTGGGATACATTCGAAACCATCTTCACCGTTGGCAGTTCACATAAAGGTACCATCAATAAAATGATTGAGAATGGTGCTGTATTGGAATTGGAATACGGCGTTGAAGGGACTGTGAAGAAGAAAGATCTCACTACCCCTAAAGGCACACCTGCCCTGAAGGTTGGAGATACTGCTGACTTCATCGTCACCGAATTCCAAAGAGATGCCAAGCGTATCGTGTTGTCGCATACCCGTACCTGGAAAGAGGCGACAGCCGAAGAACAGGCACAGGAAGGCGCAGCCGCTGAGAAGAAAAGCAGCAGCAAGCCTAAAGCCGTTAAATTGCCTCCGGTAGAGAAATCTACTCTTGGAGACATTGAAGGCCTGGCTGCGTTGAAAGCCAATCTTGAAGCCGAGGAAAAAGGCGTTGCCAAAAAAGCAACCAAAGCGCCTAAAGCCAAAGCCGAAGAAGCAGCACCTGCAGAAGAAGCTCCAGAAGCTCCAGCCGCAGAGTAATATGCAGTTAATCTGATACAAAAAATCCCGGTTCTGTAAAGGACCGGGATTTTTTTTGGGGGGAGTGTGGGGAAGGATTACAGGGGATTTTAAGTTAGGTACTTCCAGGATTATACGCTCTACGCAGTTAATGGTAGGTAGGCTTTAATTTGTCCGGCTCTATGGTCGGATTTTTTATTAGCATTTTATAACAGCAAGAATCTGATTCGCAAGTTCAAAAAAGTGCATTCTTCCCCTATTATCGCTTCATAAAAAAAAGGTTACACTTGAGATAGATTTAAGTAGTTTCTTAAAAATTATCGTTATGAGCGAAACAAAAGAAAGAAAGGATGTGTATGCTATCGTAACTGAGCGTATCATTCAACAGTTAGAAAAGGGTGTAGCGCCCTGGCAAAAGCCCTGGAGGGCGGATCAGGTACCCAAAAACCTCATTTCCGGGCGACCTTACCGTGGGATCAACCTTATCCTTCTATCAACCCTAGGGTATGAACACAATCTGTTTCTGAGCAAAAAGCAGATTGCAGCCCTGGGAGCGAGTGCAAAGGAAAAGGAAAGGCCTCACCTGGTGGTATTTTGGAAATGGGTAGAAGTCTCTGATGAAGATGTGTCTGCTCCCCATTCTTAGTGCGGTTTAAAGATAAACAATATTTCATTCCTTTGAGCAGATCCTTATTTCCCTCTGGGGGGCGTATCAAAGCATGTGCTGAGCCTGGTCGAAGTATGCCCGAGCGGGTAGTTCTAAGAATACCTTACTATATGTAAAGAGGAATTACCAAGTAAATAATGCGAAGAGCCATTTTAATCCGGTATCGATACGATTTGATACGATACGATTCAATTTTGATACGCAATTGTGAGGGTTGGTAGGTTTTTAAATACGCTTGTGCCAAGTTTCATCTGCTTTGCTGCCAAGACTTAGAAAATGGCAAAGGACCAGATTCTGTGAGCGTGTAATACGCCCGGAAAACCGGCAAAAATTATAAAAGGTTAGGTTAGATTATTGACTAAATGTCCTCGCCAATCCCAACTTATTCCAATCCCCAACCCCTATGCCACTCCATTCCATTTCCGTATCACCCACTCCAGCGTGAAGAGGAGGAAAAGGATTATCAGGGGCCAGAGCAGGCGATTTAAATCCATGGCGTGGATGCGGTAGTCCACCACGGTTTTCATGGTTTCCAAGGTAAGGAGTTTGTCGGCAAGGGCCGGGAGGTCTTCAAGTCTGACGACTTCTCCTCCGCTGCGCTCGGCCAATTGTCGCATCAGGCCGGCATCTGCGGTTAATCTTAAAAATTCAATGTCGGATTTACCCACACTGAACTGCCCCTGGTCTTTCAGGACGGTCTTATCTTTCAGCGTGGTTTCGGCCCGAAAGGTATAGGTGCCTTCGGGTAAGCCGAAGAGTTCAAGGCTGTATTGCTTATCAGCATTTTCACTGAGGTAGAAGGTCTGCTCCTCTCCGTCCCCGGGTTGGAGTTTCAATTGGATTTCAGCCCCGCTCAGGGGCTGGTAAGTATCATCATAGACTTCGCCCCTCAGGAGGATGCGATCGGTCGCGGTAAACAAAGGTTTCACCGGGTAAACCTTGAATTTCCGCTTGTCTTCCCGCGTGGTCAGCCATTGCAGGCAGTTGCCCAGCCAAATATCAAAGGCATCGAAGGATTGGGTTTCCAGGTAGGCATGCGTGCGCCACCGCCAGATATTCTCCCCAATGATGACCATGTTTTTCCGACCCAATTGTTCCTGAAAGGCAAACACGGGAAATTGCAGTTTCACGGATTTGATAATGGCTTTGCCATACACCCTCGTATTGGACTTTGGTTGCCAGTCGCTATTGTTGCGAATCAGGGGAGGGGCATGCGTCAGCCATTCATCCCATTTACTGTCAAAGGTCCAGGTGGCATGGTTATGATAGGCGGGTTCGATATAAGTCAGGGCTTCTGATGTTTGCTCAGACCAGGTCGCCGGTACGACGCCAAGATATTTTAACAGGCGTTCATCGGTACGCATGTCTGTCTGAGCGCCTGCGATAAACAATACCGGTACATTGCCTTTCTCTACCCGGTCCAGAATCTGATTCAGCCACTCTTTGTCCTGAGGGCCGGCCGGGAAGTTATGAAACACAAACAAGTCATAATCCTGTAGCGTTTTGGCATCCGGATTCAGATAAAAGGAAGACTTGGTTTTGCGTTTATAGACTTCCGACTGGTATTGGTCGAACCGGGTGAGAGCTCTTTGAATGGCGCCAAGATCGGGATGAGGGCCTCCGGCAAAGACGGCAATCTTCATGCGGTTTTCCAGAACCTTTAAATAAAATCTGGCCTGGTTGTTTTGCAGGACTTTCTCACCCGGAAGCGATTTTACCTGAAATTCATAGGCCTGTTGCCCCGCTTCTGTGGGTTTGACGGAGAAGAATAATTCTTGCTCCGGCAGATCTGCTCTTACCTGTATTTTTCTGGCATCGAGAATTTTCCCTTTGTGCAGCAGCTTTACTTCTGTCTCTTCCCCATTATAGCCGGTACTTCTAAGCAAAACTCTGACAGGCACTTCACTGCCGATGTAGGCGATTTCATTGACTTGTATATCACCAATGCTGAGGTCTTTTCGAGGAACGGTATCTCCGGCCAGCACGGTATAAACCGGTGCGCCGAGGCGGTCGAGCATGTAAAGGGGATTGTCGCCTGAGGTGGTGATGCCATCTGAAAAAATAACAACAGCCGCCAGTCTTCTGCCGGTAAAGCGTTCTGAAATATCTTTCAGAGCGGAGGTGAGGTTGGTTTCTCCCCGGTTATAATTCAGACTATCCGGATGAAAACTGCCGGTAATCCCTTCTCCAAAATTAAAGGCCTGCAAGCTTCCTTCCGCTTCAGGAATATTGCGTTCAAAGCCTTTGAACTGTTCCGGTAAGAGCGTTTTAATGCGGCTTGAATCTTCCGAGGCCATCATACTTTCGGAGGCATCGTGGAGCCAGGCAATGACCGGGAGGTTCCGGACTTTTTCCTGAGAGCGAATCACGGGCTCTAGCAGGAAGGTCAGGATAATGGCCACGATCAGCGCACGGATGCTAAGCAGAGTCCACCACACGGTCGGGCTGAACCGTTCTTTGGCATTGCGATAGGAAAGCCAGGCCAAACCTGCCGATACCGGCAGAATCAGCAGAAACCAGAAAGGGGAAAAGGAAAATTCAAGTTCAAACATGAAAGTGTTTCTGTATTCAGAACTGTCAGAGACAGTCAGGAATTACATTTTCATCCCTCCGTCGATATGGATGACCTGTCCGGTGACATAGGAAGAGAGGTCAGAGCCCAGGAAGACGCAAACATCCGATACATCTTTTACGGTACCGGGGCGGTTCAGGGGAATGCTTTTGAGCCAGGCATCAATTTCGGCCTGAGGAATGGCCTGGGTCATTTCGGTCATGATAAATCCGGGGGCAATGGCATTAGCCCGTATGTTGCGGGAGCCTAATTCTTTGGCAACGGATTTGGTGAAACCGATAATTCCGGATTTAGAAGCGGCATAATTGGCTTGTCCTGCATTACCGTCTATCCCCACCACAGAGGAGACATTGATAAAGGCACCGCTTTTCTGCTTCATCATGGTTTTGATGGCAGCCTTGGTATAATTAAACACACTTTTCAGGTTGATGTCAATTACCAGGTCAAAGGCTTCTTCCGTCATTCGAAGGAGGAGATTGTCTCGGGTAATTCCGGCATTGTTGACGACGATGTCGAGTTTGCCAAACACGGCGACGATATCGTCCACCACTTCCTGAGCGCGGTTAAACTCTGCGGCATTGGCATGATAGCCTTTTGCCTGGACCGAGAGGGCTTTGAGTTCTGCCTCCATGGCCTGGATGTTTTCTTCCGGGGCAATGTCGGTAAAAGCGACATCAGCTCCCTGACGGGCGTATTCCAAAGCAATGGCCTTGCCAATGCCACGGGTGGCGCCGGTAATCAACGCGGTTTTTCCTTGCAATAATTTCATGAGGTAAAAATAAGCATTTCAGATTTGCGGACGATAGGATAAATGGGAACAAATCAAATCAAAAGCCTCCCAGTCTCCGGCTTTCAAAACGATGATTCGGTCAAAATAGTGAAAAGAAGCGGCATTTTCTTCCCTGGAGAAATTGCTTAACTCCAGGGGAAAAGTCTTGGTTTCTTTACTAAAGAGGACTTCCCATACACTGAGTACGGCAAAATGTTCTTGTAAAAAGAAGACTTCCGCTATCTGACGCCGCATACTCACGACGGCCATCAGATTCCCTGCCACCAACGCAAGGGCAAAGCCTACGAGGGCAAATAGAAAAATGTCTTGGTGCTTAAACACTCTGAGTAGGGTGAGCAGCATCACCACCATGGAAAGGCGACCAAATTGAATCATGGCCTGTTCCTGGAAGATCAGCCATTTTTTTCGTTTTCCCGGATAGAATCGGCTTTTGAAACTGTTCATGTGTTCAGAAATTCTGGCAGGTCATGTCCAAGGAGAAAAGCGGAGGCCTCCATGCGTTTTTTGCCTTCGGGCTGTAGCTCTAATATTTCCAGCCAGGCATCCTTGCCAGATACCAACAGGTGTTTACCCGATTTTAGGACTTTTCCCGGCACCGGTGGCGCCGAAAACATCATTGCAGGCGCCGTCTTGTAGATTTTGACCACCATGCCGTTGGCGGTACACCAGGCGCCCGGATAAGGCGAAAGACCTCTCACAAGGTTATGAAGAGCGGATGCCGGTTGATGGAAATCCAGTTTACAGGTCTCCCGGAAAATTTTAGGTGCGGCATGCAGCGCCAGAGAAATATCCTGAGGCCGGGGGTGAAGCATGCCCGCTTCCAGACCTGCTAAAGTTTCCACCACCAGGTCGGCTCCTTTAATGCTCAGATGGTCATGTAAATCACCCGCATTCCATTCGGGCGGAATGGGGGTTTTGTATTGAAGTAATATTTGTCCTGTATCTATTTCCTTTTCGATAAAGAAGGTGGTTGCGCCGGTCTGGGTTTCCCCATTGATCAGCACATGATTGATGGGCGCTGCGCCTCTGTAATCGGGCAAAAGAGAAGCATGCAGGTTGATGGTGCCCTTGGGGGGCATCTGCCATACCACTTCCGGCAACATCCGGAACGCTACCACGACAAACAGGTCTGCTTCGTAACCTGACAGGGCCTGAAGAAAATCCGGATCCCGAAGTTTTTCTGGTTGAAGAACCGGAATAGAATGATTTAAGGCAGCCTGTTTCACCGGAGAGGACTGAAGTTGCCGACCTCTGCCGGCTGGTTTATCTGCTGCTGTTACAACTGCCCTTACCTCATGCCCCGCCCTTATCAGCGACTCCAATGTCGGAACTGCAAAGTCCGGGGTGCCCATAAAAATTAGTTTCATGATTCAGTGGATGATGGACAGTATGCTTATGAAGGTGCAAAACTAAAGTAAAGAAAACAAAATACACCTATTCACCCCATTTGTCCCCCTGAGCTTTTGAAAAAGACCTTCGTGTTTCGATTCTTGCTTTGTGAGCGGATTTCTATGCGAATTGCCCGAAAAGTTCCGTTTAGATTGTTTTTCCTTGAGAGAGTATTTAGCTCAACCAATTTCAATCACCACATCATCCGTCAAAGGATGGCCCACGCAAGTCAACACATAGCCTTCATTCAACTCTGCATCCGACAATCCCTCTCTTTCATCCAAGTGCATTTGACCTGACTTCAACTTGCCCCGACAGGCCGTGCACACGCCGCCCTGGCAGGAGTAAGGCAAATCTATCCCTTTATCCAGTGCCGCATTCAACACACTTTCATCCGGGTTCACCTCAAAAGCGTATTCCTTCTTGTCCATAATGACCTTGACCTTGCGTGTTTGTAAGGGGCCGGAAGTTTCGGCTTTGGGGGCATCTGGAGAAGGGGGTGGGGCAGCAAAACTTTCTTTGTGCACACGAGAGGTTGGAATCATCGCATCTGCCAATGTTTGTTTGACCACCTGCATAAAGCCCTCCGGACCACACATATAAAACTGAGCCTCCGCATGGGTGGCCTGGGGCAATGTGCCGAGGATATGCAGGAGCAGGGTCGTGTTGGGCAGACCCGTATATTCATAAGTTGTGGTCGGGTGATTCAGGATGTGAACGACTTTGAGGCGATTCGGGTAGGTCTTTTCCAGCTCTTCGAATTCTTTTTTGAAGATGATGCTGTCCTCGTTTTCGTTTGCGTAAATTAAATGAATGACAGAATTAGATTCCTGCTTCAGGGCTGTTTTGAGAATAGAAAAAAGAGGAGTGATGCCACTACCTGCTCCAAATAAGATCAAAGGCCTGGAGGCCTGAGGATTCACTTTAAGGGTGAAATTTCCCATCGGCTCCACAGCTTCCAGAATATCCCCTACTTTAAGTTGTTGATTTAAATATTGGGACATTAAACCTTCCCGAACCTGCTTCACGGCTACCGAGAGCTTGGGTAATTCATCCGGTGAAGAACAAAGCGAATAAGACCGGTTAATTTTTTTTCCGTCGATAGGGATACGCAATGTCAGAAATTGTCCGGGCAGAAAATGAACGGGTTCCGCGTCCAATACCTGAAGGTCAATGACCACCGCGTCACGGGTTTGACGGGTAATTTGAGTAACTTTAAAATTACGAATGAGGCTCATTAGAGGATTAAATCAAAAGAAAGTGTAAAATTAAGGGAATATTGAAAGCAGGCGTGTAATCCTGATTTAGAAAGATGCTTTTTCGAATACGTCCATTTGTGACAAGGAGGATTTTTTGTATCTTTGAACTTCTTAATTCCATTTATGAAGAATACGAAATACGCCCTTTCCCAGTTGATTCGACGCACTTTGTTACTATGTGTCTTCTCTCTTTCCCTTTTCTCCCTTTCAGCTCAACAACATCCCTTCTGCGGAACGGATCAAGTACACACGCAACACCTCAACCAACATCCGGAAGCAAAAGTTTCTCAGGAGGCATTCGAGCAATTATATCAATCCCTGATGGATGCCCGTTTGAACCAGCAACTTCGGGCTTCTTCTAATCCCGATGAATCCGGTTCTGCGGCCTTGAAATACACCATTCCTGTTGTGGTACATATCATCCACAACGGTGGCGTTGAAAACATAACCGATGCCCAGGTGAGAAGTGCTTTTGTCCGTATCAACGAAGACTTCCGCCGTATGCCTGAAACCAAAGGCTGGGGTGCCGGTCCGGATTTTCAGGTAGAATTTGAATTGGCCACCAAAGACCCCAATGGTAATCCAACCACAGGGATTAATCGGGTACAATCTCCATTAACCGATCATAATCTGGATACTCAGCAGTCAACTTTAAAGAATCTTATCAAATGGAATCAAAATAAGTACTTCAATATTTGGATCGTTAAAAGTATCAATAGCAATGTCTTGGCCTATGCGACCTTCCCTCAAAATGGCGGAAATGCCAATGATGGGGTAGTTTGTACCTACTATTGCTGGGGAACTACCGGTGCTGTAGATCCCTCTCGTGCCCTTTGTCGTGTTCCGGTGCATGAGATTGGTCACTGGTTGGCACTGTTCCATCCCTTCCAGCCGAGCTCCGGTTCTTCAGGATGTACAGGTTCAGGAACCGTGCCTTGTGGCTCTCAGGGAGACCGGGTGTGTGATACGCCTCCGGTAGCAGCCGCCAATTTTGGAAACCCCGCCCGAACAAATTCCTGCCAGGAGTCAGGAGACCGTCCTGATAGAACCCGTAATTACATGGATTATGTGGATGATCCTTACAAAGATGAATTCAGTGCTGGACAATTGGTGCGTTCTCAACTTGCTTTGGAAAATGACATCTCCAGAAGACAGCTTTATAGCGAATCAAATATGCAGGCTACTGGTGTAGGTCCATACCGTACGCCAGAAGCCAACTTTGTGGCTCAAAATCGTTACCCTTGTGTGAATACACCGGTGCAGTTTGTAGATTGGTCCAATGGTTACGCGACTTCCTGGTCCTGGTCATTTCCCGGAGGGACTCCGGCTACCGCCTCAGTTCGTAATCCCTCTGTAACATACGCTGCGCCCGGTACTTATGATGTTACGCTTACCGTTACAAATCAGACCGGCACCTCTACAGCATTTACAAAAACGGCTTACATCGTCGTAACTGATCAGGTTGTGAATTTCCCATTCACTGAAGGTTTTGAAAGCGGTACCTTTCCTCCAAGTGGCTGGCGTGTTCACAACCCCGATGCCAGCGTCACTTTTGTACGCCTGAATTCTATTGGCGGATTCGGAAACAGTACCACCTCCACCCGTATCTCACAATTTACCTATCGTGCCTATGATCAAAGAGATGAATTGATTACCCCTCCGATTAACCTTGCAGGGTCCGTTCATCCAATGCTGTATTTTTCTATGGCCTACACCCGTCATTCTGATCTTTACACAGATACCTTCGAAGTGTATGCCTCCGAGGACTGCGGCGCCTCATGGAATCAGGTTTATCGCAATGGTGGTGCAACGATGATTACCAATAGTGGTCCTCAAACTTCAACCTTTACACCGGGTGCTTCTGATTGGATTGTGGCTAATGCAGATTTGTCTGCCTTTGCAGGTAAGAATAATGTTAGGGTAAAATTTGTGAGCGTAAATGGTTATGGAAATAATTTATATCTGGATGATATTGAGTTCAGAGAGCCATGGGCCGTTTCCAATGGATCAGAATTGGTGTTGGATAGCAAGATGTTTACTTCCCCTAATCCTTTTGTTGATGGATTTTCTCTACATGTGATTGCGCCTGCAGAAGAGACTCTGGAGGTGAGTTTGATGGATATTACAGGTAGAAAGATCTGGTCAGGTGGGGCATTCTCTGTAATTGCCGGTAAGAACGAACTTCAGCTTACCCCGAGCGGATTGGCGCCAGGGGTATATCTTGTAAAGGTTCAGAATCTAAAAGGGGTGGCTCAAACCCTGAAAGTGGTGAAGGAATAAGGTTTAAATGGACAACAAAAAAGGCGAGTCAACCCCGACTCGCCTTTTTTGTTGGTGCAAGCCCCTGCTTGGTGCAAGCCCTTGCTTGGTGCAAGCCTAAAATCAAGATAAGGGTGGAAGTCAGACAGAAATAAGATTCTGCATCGCTCAATAAGAAAGGCGATTCAACTCCGAATCGCCTTTCTTGTTGGGGCCCCTCCCTGTAGGTAAGCATCCGGGTTTGTGAATTAAGATCCTTACTTTTTATTTCCTGGCGTTCGCCCGGCTTTTTTTAAGGCCTGGGTCAATAGGTATTCAATCTGCCCGTTCAGGCTGCGAAACTCATCGTCAGCCCATTTCTGAAGTGCATCAAAGGTCTCCTGTTGCAGGCGCAGGGGAAAGTTTTTTTTATCAGGCATAATCCGAATAAATCAATGATGCAAAGTCCCGGTATTTACCACAGGACTCGCAGCCTTCTCTGAACATAATACTACGAGCAGATTACTGACCATCGCCGCTTTCCTTTCGTCATCCATGTGCACAATATCTCGCTTAGAGAGTTTTTCCAGGGCTAATTCTACCATGCCTACTGCCCCTTCTACGATTTGCTTACGCGCGGCTACAACCGCGGTGGCTTGTTGCCTTTGTAACATGGCCCCGGCGATTTCTGATGCATACGCCAAATGGCTAATTCTGGCCTCCATGACCTCTATCCCTGCGATTTCCAGGCGGGCGTGCAACTCTTTTTCCAGCATTTCATTGACCAAACCCGCACTGTCTCTCAGGGTAATTTCTGCATGGTCATCCTCAAGATTGTCATAGGGATAAGCGCCGGCCAACTGTCGAATGGCAGCTTCACTCTGCACATCCACAAAGTGGCGGTAATCATCCACCTCAAAACAAGCACGCGCAGTATTATTCACGCGCCAAACCAAAACGGCTGCAATTTCGATTGGATTGCCGAGCTTGTCATTCACCTTTATCGCATGACCATTGTAATTTTTTGCTCTCTGGGAGATCATTTTTTTATTCATAAATGGATTTACCCAAAAAAAGCCATTCGCTTTTACTGTTCCCTTGTAGGTACCAAACAAAATCAAGACTCGCGATTCATTCGGGTCATTAATGAAAAATCCGGGGGAAATCAGAAATGCCGCTATGGCCAGGAGAGCTCCGGGAATCGGCTGTTGCAAGACTAAGCAGAGAACCGCAGCTATAAGACCTGAAATTAAGATGCCCAGGATAAAAAAGCCGGAGGAGGGTTTCAAAAGGTGTTCGTTTTTCATATTTTTATGATATTAAAATGATATCAAAAATACGAATAATAATTTCTTATGTTACGGACATCTGCAGATTTTTTTCGGGGATTGCCTAACTTGCATCAAATCTTATTTAACGAATGAAAAAAATATTCACCTTAACGCTGATGCTTGCCATGACCTGGGTCGCCTGCACACCTACGGAAAGAGGTGCTGGCAATCAAAACTCCGGCGGATTTAAATTCCTCACCGAGCAGTTTGCCGATCTCAAACTTATCCGGTACCAGATTCCCGGATTTGAAAATCTATCCCCCCGTCAAAAGGAATTGCTTTATTATTTGTCTGAGGCGGCACTGTCCGGTCGTGATATCGTGTGGGATCAGAATTACCGGCATAACCTGAGAATTCGTAAAACGCTCGAGGCAATTATCAATACCTATTCCGGTGAAAAGAAAGGAGAAGAATGGGATCAGTTTATGGTTTACACCAAGCGGGTGTGGTTTTCAAATGGAATTCATCACCATTATTCTACCTTGAAGTTTTTACCGGATTTTTCGACAGACTATTTTGCATCCCTCGTAAAAAAATCGGATGCCTCTCAGCTTCCATTGGAGGAAGGCCAGAATGTGGAAGATTTGATTGCTTTTTTAACTCCGATTTTATTTGACCCGGCAGTGGATGCTAAGCGGGTCAATAAAGATCCTAATGCCGATTTGTTGCTGACCTCTGCAGGTAATTATTATGAGGGAGTGACCCAGAAAGAAGCCGAGGATTTTTATGCTGCCATGGAAAATAAAAATGATTCCACACCCATTTGGTATGGCTTGAATTCTAAACTTGTCAAAGAAAATGGTAAGCTCACCGAGAAAGTATGGAAAGTCGGCGGGATGTATGGCAGCGCCATCGAACGCGTGGTATATTGGTTAAGTAAGGCTGTGACGGTCGCAGAAACCGATATTCAAAAAAAGGCGTTTGAAAAACTCATTGAATATTATCAAACAGGGGATTTGAGAAAATTTGATGAATATAATATCTTGTGGGTTCAGGATACTGCTGCGCTGGTAGATGCGGTGAATGGATTTATTGAAGTGTATGGAGATCCCTTAGGTCATAAAGCTACTTATGAGTCTGTCATTTCTTTCAAAGATTTGGATGCCACTCGCAGAATTGCTGCTATCAGCGGACAGGCTCAGTGGTTTGAGGATAATTCGCCATTAATGGAAGACCATAAGAAAAAGAATGTAAAAGGTATTTCGGCAAAGGTTATTACCGTTGTAACCGAATCTGGAGATGCGTCTCCTTCCACACCGATTGGTATTAATCTGCCCAATGCCGATTGGATTCGTAAAATTCATGGGTCTAAATCTGTTAATCTTGGCAATATCGTTAATGCTTACGCAGAGGCGGGTAAAGGCTCCGGCATGTTGGATGAATTTGCTTACTCCAAAGAAGAAATTGAGCTGGACAAAAAATATGGAACTCTGGCTGGTAACCTTCACACGGATATGCACGAAGTTATCGGACATGCTTCCGGTCAAATCAATCCCGGGATTGGTAGTCCCAAGCAAACACTTAAGAATTATGCATCCACACTGGAAGAGGCCAGAGCGGACCTGGTTGCCCTATATTATATCATGGACAAAAAGCTGGTGGACATAGGGGTTATGGATGATTTGGATGTTGGTAAATGTGAGTACAATAGTTACATCCGTAATGGCCTGATGACGCAAATGGTGCGTCTCAAACCAGGAGAAGACATTGAGGAAGACCACATGCGTAATCGTCAACTAGTGGCCGCTTGGGCTTATGAGAAAGGAAAGGCGGATAAGGTAATTGAATTCGTCAAAAAAGACGGCAAGACTTTTGTCCGCATAAACGATTATGCCAAATTGAGAGTCCTGTTTGGAGAACTCCTCAGAGAGATTCAAAGAATTAAATCGGAAGGGGATTTCGAGGCCGGTAAAAATCTGGTAGAAACCTATGGCGTTAAGGTGGATCAGACCCTACATGCTGAAATTTTGGAAAGATATAAGAAATTAAACATTGCCCCTTATGGAGGGTTTATCAATCCTAAACTTGTGCCGGTGATGGAAGGGGAGAAGGTAGTAGATGTGAAAGTAGAATATCCCGAGACTTTTATGGGACAAATGCTGGACTACGCCAAAAA
Source organism: Bacteroidota bacterium (assembly GCA_947459115.1). GTDB lineage: Bacteria > Bacteroidota > Bacteroidia > J057 > RFSG01 > CANHCC01. The sequence continues at coordinate 40,818 of CANHCC010000002.1, forward strand.
TTATTCCTTCCTGCCCTGGAAGAATTAAGGTTCTAACATTCAATGAAAAAGGGCATCCTATTGTGGATGCCCTTTTTTATTTGTGTGTAAGGGAAAAAATCCTGCTTTTCTGAAATAGGAATTAAGACTTCATATTCTCATACTGCAGAGGCACTTCAAAGGGATTCTGCCGGAAATATTGAATGACGGCCTGAAGATCATCTATCTTCTTTCCCGTTACCCGAATCTTATCATCCATGATGGCAGCCTGCACTTTTAAACCCTGGTCCTTTATAATCTTGATGAGTTTTTTTGCCGCTTCCTTTTCCAGGCCACTGCGAATTTTAATCTCTTTACGAACCATTTTTCCGGAAGCTTCATGGCTATTGCCCATGTCCAGGCTTCTGGCATCTATGCCTTGTTTGATGAGTTTACTGATTAATACATCCTCTATCTGCTTCATCCGCATTTCACTTTCCGTTAAGACCTTCAAAAGCATTTCTTTTTTCACCAATTCTATTTCCGTTTGGCTTCCCTGAAAATCAAATCGGTTTAAGATTTCTTTTTTGAGATTATTAATGGCATTGTCTAATGCCTGTAAATCCACTTCACTTACAATATCAAATGAGGCCATAAGCTTAAGTAATTCGTTTGAGGTTGTATTGTTCCCGGGAGGAAACAGTCAATGGGACTTTTTCAACGGTCACGGAACTGGTGTCCAAACCAAAGCCTTTTTCTTCCGAAAGGCTAATCTTTTTGAGGAAGAAGTAGCTTTTTAGGATCAGTCTTTCCCATAATCCAAAGGAATATTCACTGGCAAAATATTTCTCCAGAACAACGAAGCGGAAATCTCCGGTAATGGAATTCGATTTTAAAGATTCGTAACGACTGGTAATATCTACCTCTCCGTTCTTTACCAAATCTTCCACCACAATCCTGTATAATACATTGATGTGTTGCGGTACCCTGAAGCCTAGATAAAAATCTATTCGGATTACATCATTGGTGGCCAGATGGGTTACTTTGTAATTCATGGTATAGGGTTGCTCTGTTACCTCCACATGAATAAACCAATAGACATCTGCCCGCTTGGGTTGTTTTTGGATAATGGAATAGATAATCTTAGTGTCTATTTCAGAAGTTTTTCTGGAACTAGTGAGATATACCAAATGGGTGGCATATTTTGGGACTTGCTTGTCTTCGCTTAGCCACTTTAAAGTTTCAAGATGGGTATCAATGGGGATATACTCTGTTAGTTTATTTTTCATGATCCGGGATTGGTACCAGACCAACATCACGCATCCAATCAATCCTGCTATAATGATAGAGACATAGCCACCATGATGAAATTTTAAAAGATTGGCACTGAAGAAAGATAGTTCCAGACTCAAATAGAATACCAGCAAGGTAACAACACCAAACATCGGCCACCGCTTGAACACGAGCCATTTCGCCAACAGGACAGTTGTCATCAGCATGGTAAGCGTGATTGCAAGCCCATATGCCGCCTCCATTTTGGAAGATTCCCCAAAGAAGAGCACGATGAAAATACAACCACCAAGCAGAAGCCAGTTGAGGGCAGGGATGTACATTTGCCCTCTCATTTCAGTGGGATAGAACACTGCCATTTTGGGCCATAGGTCTAATTTCATGGCTTCGTTAATAAGCGTGTACGAACCCGTAATCAAAGCCTGGCTGGCAATGATTGCAGCGGAAGTTGCAACAACAATACCTATAATTAAAAACCAATCCGGCATAAGCGTGAAAAATGGATTTTGTCCATCTAGCGTTTCCCCTCTGTGGGCTAGCAGCCAAGCCCCCTGACCAAAATAGTTTAACAACAAACAGGTTTTGACAAATATCCAACTGGCACGGATATTTTCTTTTCCGCAATGACCAAGGTCAGAGTATAAGGCTTCTGCTCCCGTGGTACATAAAAACACTGCGCCTAAAAGCCAAAAGCCACCGGGCTCATGAATTAATAATTGGATTGCATACATGGGATTGATGGCAACAAGGACACTCGTATCCTTCATGATGCCCATAATTCCCAACACGGCAAGCATCGAAAACCAGACTAACATCATGGGGCCAAATGTTTTCCCTACTGCTTTTGTCCCAAATTGTTGAATGATGAACAAGCCGGTAATGATTCCAATGATAATGGGAACGGTGCTAATATCTTCATTAAAGATTCTTAACCCTTCAATCGCAGATGCCACTGAAATGGGCGGGGTTATTATACCGTCTGCTAATAAGGTAGCGCCCCCAATAATGGCAGGGATGATGGCCGGAATCCACAAGATTTTTTGTTTGCGTCTAACGAGGGCATACAAAGAAAAAATACCGCCCTCCCCATTATTATCTGCCCGAAGGGTCAGTGTAATGTACTTCAGAGTGGTTTGTAAAGTCAGAGTCCAGAAAATACAAGACAGCCCCCCTAGAACGAGGCGTTCTGAAATCTCAGAGGCCCCCATAATGGCTTTAAATACATAAAGAGGAGAGGTGCCAATATCTCCGTAGATAATCCCCAATGTAACCAACAGCCCGGCAAAACTTAATTTCTGTGAATGTGAATGTGAATGCGTTTCGGTTTTCAATTGTGTGCATTAAAATTTCGTGCAAAAATAGGTAAAAGATAGTTTATAAGAAGGCATTTCAAACAGAATCAAAGTTGTTGCTCTCCCATCAATTGAATTTTCTTCCCTGCTGCAAGGAATAATATTATCTTCGTACCCGATTCAATGGCTATGAAAGACAAAGTGGTTCTCATTACGGGTGCATCAAGTGGCATTGGCCTTGCACTCGCTTCAAGATTTGGACTATCAGGTGCTAAACTTGCAGTTTGTGGCAGAAATCTGCCTGTGCTTGAAGCGGCTATTGCCCCTTTGAGGGCCAAGGGAATTCAGGTGATTGCAATTCAGGCAGATGTTGCCGTACAGGAGGACTGCAAGCACTTCATTGAGGCCGCACTCACGCAATATGGTAGAATTGATGTATTGATTAATAATGCGGGCATTTCTATGCGCGCGTTGTTTCGGGATACGCAAGTGGAGGTGATCGAACAACTGATGCAAATCAATTTTATGGGAACCGTCTATTGCACCCGATTCGCTTTGGATGCGCTTCTCAAATCCAAAGGAAGTATTGTGGGCATTTCTTCCATAGCAGGATACAGAGGGTTGCCTGCTCGCTCCGGATACTCGGCATCAAAGTTTGCAATGAATGGTTTCCTTGAGTCTATTCGTACGGAACTGTTGTATGAAGGGGTTCATGTCTTGACTGCGAGTCCTGGTTTCACTTCCTCCGGTATTAGGAATAAAGCCTTGTCAGCTGATGGAACTCCTCAGGGCGAGAGTCCTCTGGACGAAGGCAAAATCATGTCTGCAGAAGAAGTTGCCGACCACATTTACAAAGCCGTTGTGGCTCGCAAAAGAACGCTGACTCTGACAAGGCAGGGGAAATTGACCATTTTATTGAATAAGTGGTTTCCTGCCTGGATGGATAAAATTGTGTTTAACCATTTCGCAGGTGAACCGGATAGTCCTTTAAGTAGAAAATAACGGCCCTGCTAATACCCTGATTCAGGGAAAGCAGAACCGTCAGAATTTCTAACCTAGATTTTTTTATAATTTTGACCTATGTCCTTACGAATTTTTTCTATCGCCTTATTGGGTATCGTTCTTCTGTTAGGAAGTGCCTTTCGGGGTAGTTATCCCCAACTTCTCGATTATACTCCCTATCTCACTCCTGTCCGGGATGCAGGTACCCTGAATACCCGGAATGCCTATGCTGTGTTGTATGCGGCCGAGTATCAAATTTATCGTAAAGCAGGAAAAAAAGTCCCCCTGAGTGCTTTACACCTTTACTATCAAGCCGGAAATCAAGAGGACACCGTCCTTTATAACCGGGGGGTAAAAGTAGAAGATTGTCTGGAAATCCTTAAAAATGCAGGTGTCATGGCCGAATATTATTGGCCTTATGAAAGACGATCGGACATTCCTAAACTATTGTTCTCTACTCAAATCACCGAAAGATACTTTATCAAAGATGCCAGGCCGATCTTCCGGGAATGGGATAAAAACCCTTTCGAACTCGTTCAGGAGGAATTGTATCAAAATGGTCCGGTTGTGGTCGAAATGAAATGGCCCTCGTCCTGGAGCGAGTCTGATGGCAAACAAGTATTGCCTGACACCTTTCGGGTAAAGCCAGGAGAGATGGGGCAAAGGGCCATCTGTCTCACCGGTTTCAACGAAAGAGAAAAATATTTCATCTTCAAATCTGCCAATGGAACCCGCTGGGGACAAGCAGGCTATGGCAAGATTGCTTATGAAGACATGAAAAAATTCTTGTTGAAGGGTTGGAAAATCTTGTATTAAGGAAATTTTTTTAGGAAAATTCCGGAAGACCTGTTATTTTTGCCACTCGTTTGTTTACCATAGTTAAAAACGAAGAAATTCACATGCCGGTAAAATTAAGATTAAGAAGACAAGGCCGTAAACGCCACCCCTATTTTCACATTGTGGCTGCCGATGCACGCTCTCCCCGTGATGGGAAGTTCATTGAAACTGTAGGCGTATATGATGCTACTCGCGTTCCTGCTGAAATCAACATCAATCATGAGGTTGCTTTGAAATGGTTGCGTCAGGGAGCTCAGCCAACAGATACTGTTCAGGCAATATTGAAATATACCGGGGTAAACTTTAAGCACCATTTGTTGCGTAAAGGTTTAACCAATGAAGAAGTAGAGGCCGCTTATCAAAAATGGTTGACGGATAGTCAGAACCGTATTGATCAGAAAAAATCCTCTATCTCTGCTGAGAAATCCAAAGCTGCCCAAGCTCAGTTGGCTCAAGAAGCTAAGCAAAGAGCTGAAAAAGCAGCTAAGATTCTTGCGAAAAGTGTTCCTCCTGCAGAAGAGGTTGCAGCTGAAGAAGCAGCTCCAGAGGCTGAAGCAGCTTCAGAAGCTCCTGCTGAGTCCGCCGAATAAGCATGGCTTCGCCTGATCTCCATTCTCTGGGTTATATTTCCAGAGCCCAGGGATTAAATGGCAGTGTCAGATTAAATACAGAATATCCGGAAATCTTGCCGGGAATAAAGGGTAAAACTGTTTATCTCACCAAAGGGGATAAACAGTTTTCTTTTTTGTTGCAGGCTATTCGACCCCATGACAAGGAATCGGTAGTCCTATCCTTAAAATCATGTGAAAGCCGGGAAATGGCCGAAAGTTTGATTGGCTTTACGCTGTCAGTTGGTAAAACGGAACTTCCTGTTGGAACAGGAAAACAATTCTTTGTTCATGAATTGGAAGGGATGAAAGTAGAGGATGCCAAATTAGGCTTAATTGGAACTATAGAGGCCGTTTATCCCAGTCCCGCACACCCGGTTGCAGCCTTAAACTATCAAGGGACAGAAATTTTGTTGCCTCTCGCACAGCATTTTCTGCTTTCTATTGACCGCCCCAATAAGGTCCTTCGTATGGATTTGCCCGATGGCCTCTTAGAGGTTTATCTGAATCCTTCTGCCGAAGAATAATACTTACTCTGCTGTCCAGGGTCCGATACAAACTGTATCCGTGTTATAGGCATAAAAAAAGCCACTTCTTTGCAGAAGTGGCTTTTTGATTTAATCAAGATTACAGTTTCCGGACACTGAAATTTAGACGCTTAACTGGTGCATCGCCGGGATTTGTTGGGACACCCGCCAGTTTGTCAATGATCTCGAGGCCCTCCACTACTTCTCCGAACACGGTGTACTGATTGTCCAAATGAGGTGATCCTCCAAGTGTTTTATAGACTTGTCTTTGGGCATCTGTATATTCAAAGGGAATGGTCTTCTCGTATTCTTTTTGGATAAATTTCGAAAAGCTTTCATTGACTTTTTGTAGGGAATCCGGGTATTCTTTCTGAATTCTCTGGAAATCCTCAGGTCCAAGTTTTTTGAGCCACTGGTTTTCCGGTAATTCTGTGAAAGGGGCTTGTAACTTCATAGATAGCTGTCTTTGCTCATCCATGCGAATCTGATTTTCTACCTGGTCCAGTTCCATGTCATTAAATGTTTTGCCATGTACAATATAAAACTGAGAACCGGAAGACTCCCGCATTGGATTGGTCTGGTCTCCCTGACGGGCTGCTGCAAGCGCACCTTTTTTGTGATAAAGACCATTTACGATTTCAGCGGGTAGGGTATATCCGGGACCATCCGCACCCAAGGGACCTGTATAGGTTGTATCCTTGGATTTAGGATCCCCGCCCTGAACCATAAATTCTTTTATTACACGATGAAAAGCACATCCATTGTAATAGCCGGACTGTGTCAACTTAATAAAATTGTCTCGATGTCCAGGCGTCTCATCATACAGGAGCACCTTAATTTTTCCAAATTCTGTCTGAATTTCACACAGACTTCCTTTTTTAGTTTGAGCAGTTACGCCTGAGAGCGTAAGCAGGAGAGAGAGGGTAATTAAAATGGATTTCATAGTATTACTCAACGATTTTTACGGTGAAAGATATATTTTTATTAGGCCGGTCGGCATTACCGATTGGCTCAGCAGCAATTTTGTCAACAACTTCCATGCCTTTTATTACTTCTCCAAAAACAGTGTAATCACCATCCAGGAAAGGGGCGCCCCCCACTGTGGTGTAAATTTCGATTTGCTCCGGTGTAAATTCAAAAGTAGGTGGAGTTGGAAACTCTGCCTCAAATTTTTTCTGTAGCCCTTCACTCACTTTTTTAAGAGAGTCCGGATTTCTTTTTTGTAAGCCTTCAAAATCCAGTTCCATATACCAAATATTCTCCGGTCTATTAATAAATTCTCTTTGTAAAGCCTGAAGCTTTTGCATCTCCTTGTTGCCCCTCAACTCAGCCATCTCTTCTTTTGTGAAGGTTTTGCCATGGACAATATAAAACTGTGAGCCGGACGATTTTTTTTCTGGATTCATTTCATCTCCAAGGCGAGCGGCTGCGAGAGCCCCTCTTTTGTGAAATTTCCCTGCTACAATTTCAGCGGGTTGCTCGTATCCCGGTCCTCCATTACCCAGCATTTTATCTGCAGGCGCATTTTTTGAATCCGGATCTCCTCCCTGAATCATAAATCCCTGAATCACCCGATGAAATAAAAGGCCATCATAAAAGCCTGCTTTGGCCAGTTTGATGAAGTTATCTCTGTGCTTGGGTGTTTCATCGTAAAGTTTGATGTGTATTTCTCCATGTTCGGTGGAGATTATCACAGTGCCTTTCTCAGGGGCGTTTCCACATCCTGCAATCCATATCGTCAGGAATAGAATAATAAATGAAAATAGGGAGTTTCGTATCATAACTCAAAGATACGGTTTTGTTTGAATCGTTGATTCAAGCAAGGATATCAGGGAGTATCATAAAAAAAATCGTCCGATACCAGGTACCGGACGATTTAGTTGCTCGTAAAGGGGAATTACTTCTTTCCGCCTTTTTTAGCAGGAGCTTTCTTAGCAGCAGCTTTTTTAGCAGGCGCTTTTTTAGCAGCTGCTTTTTTAGCTGGAGCTTTCTTAGCGGCGGCTTTCTTGGCTGCTGCTTTTTTGGCAGGCGCTTTTTTAGCTGCTGCTTTTTTAGCAGGCGCTTTCTTAGCTGCTGCTTTTTTTGCCGGAGCTTTTTTAGCGGCGGCTTTCTTTGCTGGTTTTGTAACTTTTGCCATTGTTTTAAAATGTTAATGGTTGCAATTGACAGTCACTAAATTAGGTGGATAATTCAATCTGGATTATCCTACTTTTCCACAGGTGTTAAAAAATAATATTCGCTATTGAATACAATACTACAATCATATTCAAACTCGCACTAATAAAGGATTTCATGGATATGGGCCTAAAGATATTAATAGTAAATAAATTTATTATGAGTATGTTTTTCCACCAAATTGACTTCATCGTTATTATTTTTTCAACATCGTTTTTTCTCAATATTCTGTTTTTTCTCTTGGACTTCTTTCAGATAAGATAGTTTCTTAAGACAGGTAATTTGTCCTTTTGCTTAGCGATACATGCATCACCTTCAAAGAATCTTATCATGGTATTGCTTATGCTTAGCTTCTTGTTTCGATTGCAAGCGACATGGCTAAGGGATGAGGCACGCCTGCATTGCCCTGCATGTATTAGGCATGTTTGCTATTATGTAATTGTTTTAGTTTGTATCTTTATACCTGACAGTACTAAGCAATATTAGAGGTTTATGCAGTTTAGAACATTAGGTAATTCAGGGTTGAAGATTCCCGTTGTCTCAACAGGAACCTGGCTAACAGCCGGACATGGTAAGAGTGAATCTTCCGTATTACAATTGTTAAAGGAGACCTTAGACCAGGGGTCTTGGTTCATTGATACGGCTGATGTATATGACAAAGGAGGTGCTGAGATTACAGTAGGACGCTTCTTAAAACAGGTTGGAAGAGATCAGGTGATTCTTGGTACAAAAGTGTTTGGACAGATGAGTCCCCATCCCTTGCACCAGGGATTGTCGCGTAGGCATGTGATGCAGGCTTGCGAGGCGTCTTTATCGAGATTACAAACGGATCACATTGATTTGTACCAATGCCACAGATATGATCCTTCCACGCCCTTACAGGAGGTTATTGAAACAATGCATCTGTTGGTTCAGCAAGGTAAGATAAGGTATTGGGGGGTTAGTCAATGGTCAGCGGTTCAAATCACTAATGCGGTGAGGTTATGTGAGCAGTATGGTTGGATAAAGCCTGTATCTAATCAACCAATTTACAATATGCTGAATCGATCTCTAGAAACTTCCGTGATGCAGGTATGTGCCACAGAAGGTCTGGGTATTTTATGTTACAGTCCATTGTCTCAAGGTGTGCTGACCGGTAAATATCAAACGGCAGATAAGTTACCGGAGGGTAGCAGGGCTGCGGATCCAATAGCAGGAAAATCCTTTCCCTTTAAGCGATTAACCGAGGAAACGTTTGGTAAGCTGGAAGCCCTGAAGGCGATTGCTCAGGAGGTAGGATGTAGTATGACCAATCTTGCGCTTGCCTGGTGTCTTAGATTGCCTCCCGTTACATCTGTGATAACCGGCTATAGCCGAAGGGAGCAGATATTGGAAAATACTGCAGCAGGTGAAATTCATTTGTCAGCAGAAGTATGGGCAAGGATAGAAAGTAT
>CANHCC010000003.1 GCA_947459115.1 Bacteroidota bacterium
ACAAACATAGGGAATCGCTCGGCTTGGTGCAAGTATCCGCTTGGTGCAAGCCCCTGCTTGGTGCAAGCCCCTGCTTGGTGCAAGCCCCTGCTTGGTGCAAGCCCCTGCTTGGTGCAAGCCCCTGCTTGGTGCAAGCATCCGCTTGGTGCAAGCGATGCATTTGTCCTTGCGTTCCCCATACCCCATGTCGTATGTTTGCCAGAAACACTAAAACTAAATACTTATGAAAAAAACAGTTGAATTCAAACCCGGGCTTTTTTACCACGAAGTTTTAAAAGCCAATTCTGATGGAATCCTATTCAGGGATGCAGAAGACCGAAATTTCTTTCTCAACAAAATCCGAGCCTTCATCCTGCCCTGCTGTGAGGTCTGGGCTTATGTGATCTTGGGAAATCATGTCCATTTGTTACTTAGGCCGCATCCCAAAGAAATCTTGGCCCGGCTTCCGTTGCAATTACACTTGCTGGATTTAGATTTGAGCATCGCAAATCTAAAAGAATACCTGCAAAAGGATTTTAACTTAAGGCCACCTTACGCACTGAAGCCTTTTCAAGGCTCGATTCACTTCCAGATTCGGTATTGCATCAGAAGTATTAAACATTCCTACGACCAGTATTCCAAAAGAAAATACGAAACCAAAGGAGTGTTATGGTCCAGAGATAAGTTCACCAAAGAACTACCAACCGTTGAAGACATTGCTCGAACGGTTCTGTATATTCATAAAAATCCGGTGTTTCATGGAATGGTGGATCAGCCAGAGGATTGGCAGCATTCCTCTTACCATGAAATCTTGGGAGGAGAAAATCGAATGGTCATGCGGGAAGATGTTTTGAGTTTATTTAGAAATGAAGAGACCTTTCAAAGAGAACACTTTGCGACGGCTTCTGAGTTTGGGAGAAAACCCTCTCAGCAAAAAGTAGCCTTGCTAAATCGGTAATTAGAAAGTTACCGCTTGGTGCAAGCCTCCGCTTGGTGCAAGCCAAAACTAACCTTCTGTCACCCCACTGTCAGATTTATTGTCATCCTGTCAGGTTTTAGAAGTAAAATCCATTGTGGCACATTATTCGATAAGGGCAGGAAAACTAATTTTTTAGGAGGAAATTAACATGTCAGTAAAAATCACACCATTAGCGGACAGAGTGCTGGTGGAACCCGCACCTGCCGAGGAAAAAACCGCTTCCGGAATCATTATCCCCGATACGGCTAAAGAAAAGCCCCAAAAAGGCGTTGTTATCGCTGTGGGTCCAGGTAAAAAAGATGAACCTACCACTGTGAAAGTCGGAAATACTGTCCTTTATGGCAAATATTCCGGCACAGAAATCTCCGTTGAAGGGAAAGATTACCTCATCATGCGGGAGTCTGATATTTACGCAATAGTTTAATTTTTAACATTTAAAATCCATTTTAAGAGTATGGCAAAAGTGATTGAATTTGATGCCAGTGCACGCGAAAAGCTCAAAAAGGGCGTAGATGCACTCGCTAACGCAGTTAAAGTTACCCTCGGCCCCAAAGGTCGTAATGTCGTCATCGACAAAAAATATGGCGCTCCCCTGGTCACTAAGGACGGGGTTACAGTTGCCAAAGAAATTGAACTGAAAGATGCAATCGAAAACATGGGTGCTCAGATGGTCAAAGAAGTGGCGTCCAAAACTGCCGATGTGGCTGGTGACGGAACCACTACCGCTACCGTTCTGGCTCAAGCCATCGTTCGTGAAGGCCTTAAAAATGTAGCCGCCGGTGCCAATCCAATGGAATTGAAGCGTGGTATCGAAGAAGCAACCAAAGTTGTGGTAGCGGAATTGAAAAAACTTTCCAAAAATATCTCCAGCACCAAGGAAATCGAACAAGTTGGTACAATTTCCGCCAACAACGATTCTGAAGTCGGTAAACTCATCGCCGAAGCCATGGAAAAAGTGGGCAAAGACGGCGTCATTACCGTAGAAGAAGCCAAAGGTATGGATACCTATCTGGAAACCGTAGAAGGGATGCAGTTCGACAGAGGATACCTCTCTCCTTATTTTGTGACCAACGCAGATAAGATGGAAGTAGAACTCGAAAATCCTTACATCCTTATCTACGACAAGAAAATTTCCAGCATGAAGGAGCTTCTGCCAATTCTGGAAAAACAAGTTCAAACCGGTGCTCCCCTGCTCATCATTGCAGAGGATGTAGATGGTGAAGCCCTGGCTACCCTCGTGGTGAATAAAATCCGTGGTTCCCTCCGAATCGCAGCGGTAAAAGCCCCAGGATTTGGAGACCGTCGTAAAGCCATGTTGGAAGATATCGCCATCCTGACAGGTGGTACTGTGGTTTCTGAAGAAAGAGGCTTCAAACTGGAAAACACAACGCTCGATATGTTGGGACGCTGCGAAAAAGTGAGCATCGATAAAGATAACTCGACCATCGTAAGCGGCAAAGGAAACGCGGAAGACATTAAAGCCCGCGTTAACCAAATCAAAGCCCAAATCGAAAATACTACTTCTGAGTACGATAAAGAAAAACTCAACGAGCGTTTGGCTAAATTAGCCGGTGGCGTTGCGGTACTCTATATCGGTGCTGCTACTGAAGTAGAAATGAAGGAGAAGAAAGCCCGCGTGGATGATGCCCTTCATGCTACCCGTGCTGCCGTTCAGGAAGGTATCGTTCCGGGTGGTGGAGTTGCCCTTGTGCGCACCATTGCAGCCTTGAGCAAAGGCAAAGGCGGTATCAACGATGATTTATTAAAAGGAGATGTAGGTATCGGTGTGGCTATTGTTCGTCGTTCTTTGGAAGAACCCCTTCGTCAAATCGTTGCCAATGCAGGATTGGAAGGCGCTGTGATCCTTCAGAAAGTGATTGAAGGCAAAGCAGACTTTGGTTACAATGCCCGCAGTGAGCAATACGAAAACCTGTATGAGTCCGGTGTTATTGACCCAACTAAAGTTACGCGTAGCGCTTTGGAAAATGCCACTTCCATCGCAGGCTTGCTCTTAACTACAGAGTGTGTCATTACCGATGAACCAGAAGAAAAATCAGCTGCAGCTATGCCAAACCCAGGAATGGGCGGTATGGGTGGAATGATGTAATTCTGCCAGACAGATAGAAAAAAGAAAGGCGTCTCGAAAGGGGCGCCTTTTTTGTTTTGAGGCAAAAATGCTAATTTGAGATTGCGATTAATATTGGGCAATCAGAAAGGAATTCTTATATTTGATAGATAGAATTCAACTACTGGAGATGGGGCATATCTGAACTTATAGAATGCGCAATAGACTAAACCATACCATCAGGCTCGGGATATTTGTAATTGTATCCCTTCAATCACTTTATGGCCAGTATGAAGATAGAAACTGGGTTTTTAATGTAAACCAGGGATTGAAATTTTTGCCGGACGGGAATGTTTCATTTTTTAGTTCTCTATTGAATGATTCTATTTGGGATGGTTTTTCTCAAGCTTGCATTAGTAACCAAACTGGTGATTTGATGTTTTATTCAGGCACCCATGACTCTATTCCTCAACCATCAACTTCATTTAATTTCTTATTTGACAGAAATCATCAATATGTAAAGAACTCATTTAATCTATCTTCCTGGAGTGGGCAAACTCTGATTTTACCAGCAGATACGATTGAGCGTTTTTATCACTATTTTCATCAAACTTTATATGGGGCTCCTGAAGGCAGACCATTGTTCTACTCAGAAATTGATGCTTGGGGTAATGGGGGGTTAGGAGAAATTACATCTAATAAAAATATCAGAATATTTATCAATCCTACAGTAACAAATTTTACTTCTGTAAAACATGCCAACGGAAGAGATTGGTGGGTAATTGCTCATGAATATGGTACTAATCAATTTTTGATACTAAACACGGTACCAGGTGGTAATCATATCAAAAAATATCAATCAATAGGAGAAGTTTTTGGAAAATATGATAATGGAGGCTGGGGGAGTGGAGGGGGTGGAATTGGACGATTTGTTTTCAGTAAAAATGGTGAAAAATTAATTACATTATGTTTAGATGGTACAATTGATTTTTTTAATTTCGATAGATGTAATGGTATATTTAGCAACTACCGGAACATTAGACAGGGTACTATTGTTGGAACTGGAAATATTATTATTTACGATGCATGCTTATCTCCTAACGGTAGATTTTTGTACACTTTAGGAGTCAATCCAATTTCTTCTAATAGATGCTATATAGACCAATATGATTTAAATGCAGATGATATTTTAGCTAGCAGGGTTATTTTATATACTTCACCACACTTAAATGTTGAATTATACGGTATCTCATTAGCACCTAACGATAAGATATATTTTACAAAGAAAAATTCTGCACCTACTCCCAATTCTTTTCCAGGTCAGGATTATTTAGGTGTCATTCATCAGCCAGATAATAAAGGTTCGTTGTGTAATCTTGACTTGTATGGATTATACCTAAATGGAGGTAAATCTTCTTTGTCACTCCCACATATTCCTAACTTTCATTTAGGCCCTGTTGATGGAAGTATTTGTGATTCGTTGGGTATTGATGCTGTTTCCTCATCGCCTCAATATACAACTCGTGAGAATAATATTTTAATTTATCCCAATCCTAATGAATATCTAAATTCAAAACTTACAATCAATTATCCATCTTCAATTTACCATGTTATTATTTACGATGTAACAGGAAAATCCATCTGGGAACATATTGATGAAAATACTATTATTAATTTACCAGAAAACCTAAATTCTGGAATGTATCGCGTGGTAGTATCGGGTGTTGGGAGTATAAATTGGATTGTAAATTAATATATGTAATAAAGAATATTGTTATTAAATATACTAACGGCCCTCGCATAAGTCAGTAAATACAATATCTCCCATTCCAAATTCATAGATTAACTTTAACCCCACCACATTAGATTGACTCTTAATCTAACTTCAGAAAATACCGCCAAATTCTATAGTAGGAAATCGAATTAATATTTACCGATTTCAAAATATAGATTAATTGATTATCAATAAAATAACCTCCCTCTTTTCGGACATCTTTCCTACCCCCTTGCCTTTCCCTCTACCATGGGTTTAAATTAGTATAAACAACACATTTGAATCTACTGATTTAACCAATCGCCTTTCTCAAAACCATGGCAGAAAAATATCAAAATAAATATCGCATCCCATCTATTCGCCTTCAAAACTGGGATTACCGCAGGGCAGGGGGTTACTTCATCACGATCTGCACCAAGGGAAGACAACATTATTTTGGCCAAATACGAAATAAAAAAATGCATCTATCCCAGGTGGGTGTTATTGCAGATCTACTCTGGCATGAAATTAAAAACCATTCCAAAAATGTAATCCTTGGGGAATTTGTGGTGATGCCAGATCACATTCATGGGATATTGATATTGACGGGGGATGGCGGCGATGCCAGGGATGGCAGGGATGCCGGGGATGCCGGGGATGCCGGCCCTGCACAGACAGGGCATGCGGTACAGACAGGGCATGCCCTGTCTCTTCCGCATGCCCCATCCCCATCGCAATCGCAATCCCCATCCCCATCCCAATCCCAATCCCCACCCCCTATCGGCCGACAACGCTACCAAAACATCGGGAAAAATTCCGTTTCCTCTATTATCGGCAGCTACAAATCTGCGGTAACGAAACACGCCAATCGGCTGGGTTTTGAATTCGGATGGCAACCCCTGTTTTACGAAAGCATAGCCCGAGACCCGGAATCGCTTGAACGAATTTCTCGATACATTCGAAACAACCCCATAAAATGGAAAGAAGACAATTTTTATAAAAAATAATGAAAATATCAGGGGATAATATTTAAAACATGGCCAATCCGGATGATGGCGCCATGATGCATTATGCGGGATCATCACGCATAAACGGATCATCCTGCATGCACGGATTATCATGCATGCCTGGATAATCATGCATGCTTGCATAATCATGCATGCCTGGATAATCACGCATGCCTGGATAATCATGCATGCCTGGATAATCATGCATGCCCGTACAGACAGGGCATGCCCTGTCTCTACCCGCATATCCCACATATCTGGCATATCCCCAATCCCCATACCCATACCCAACATTTTCCCATAAATTTGCATCACATTCAAAATCCGCATGAACCTATCCCACATCCTCTTCGAACTGGGCGAAGACCGCGAAAATTATAAAAATGCCGTAAGCCCTCCGGTTTTCCAATCTTCAAATTTCTGCTTCAACTCCGTTGAAGAAATGCGATCCAAACTCGCAGAGGAGATGGACTACCCCTTCTACACGCGTGGGCATAATCCAACGGTAGCGATTCTTCGTAAGAAACTGGCAGCACTGGAAGGAACAGAAGATGCCCTCGTATTTGGTAGTGGTAGCGCTGCGGTTGCGGCTGCCGTTCTTTCTCAGGTGAAATCCGGGGATCATATTGTTTCCGTCAAAAATCCCTACTCCTGGACAAACAAACTGTTCAATCGTTACCTCAAAAGATTTGGCGTGGAAACGACTTTCGTGGATGGCACAGACGCTGAAAATTATCGAAAAGCCATACGCCCTGAAACCAAAATCTTATACCTGGAAAGTCCAAATTCTTTCTCCTTCGAACTACAGGATATTGAGGCAGTGGTAAAAATTGCCCAAACCCATAATTGCGTCACCATCCTGGATAACTCCTACTCTACCCCACTCCACCAAAACGCTTCTGACATGGGCGTAGATATAATTGTTCACTCGGCTACTAAGTATTTAAATGGTCATAGCGATGTCGTAGCAGGCTTATTATGTTGTAATCGAAAAATCGCAGAACATATTTTCGAAACGGAATATATGAATACGGGGGGCATCCTATCGCCGCATGATGCCTGGCTCATGATACGGGGCTTGCGCACCTTGCCTTTACGTTTAAAACAAAGTACAGCGTCCACACATTGGTTACTGGAACAATTAGAAAAGCATCCAAAAGTCGAACGAATTCATTATCCTTTACATCCGAGTCACCCCCAATTTAAATTAGCACAGAAACAAATGACAGGAGCCGGAGGATTATTTTCGTTGACCCTCAAGGTCCATACACCAGAAGAAATTGATAAATTTTGTAATGCACTCCAACATTTTCTGATTGCCTGTTCCTGGGGAGGCCATGAATCATTAGTATTTCCCGTAGCAGGACTATGTGATTCGGCTAATTATAGCACCTCACCACACCCTTGGAATATGGTAAGATTTTATATTGGCCTCGAAGAAAAAGAATATCTACTGCACGATATTGAACAAGCGCTCACACAATTAAAATAATAAGGCATTTAAACTCAATTATTGAACAATACTCATACAACTAAAAGAATGGCTCTGATAAAACTCAAGTATAACACCTATCTAATTATCGGCGCCATCCTATTGGGGGTTTCCTGTAAGCCGAAATACGAATCCACGGAGGTACAAATGGAAGATATTACAGAAGCTGTATATGCATCCGGCATCATTAAAAGTAATAACCAATATAAAGTATATTCTACTGTTAATGGCATCATTGAGGAAGTATTAGTATCTGAAGGGGATAGCGTAAAAAAAGGCGATGTCTTATTTATTCTGAAAAGCGAAGCAACAAAATTAAATACAGAAAATGCGGCCTTAAATAAAGAATTTACAAGTTCAAATATAAATGGTGAAAAATTAGAAGAATGCAGAAATCAAGTTGAAATCGCATATAATAAAATGATTCTAGATTCCATAAATATAGGTAGACAAAAAAAGCTATGGCAGCAGGAAATTGGCTCGAAATCCGAATTAGAACAAAAAGAATTAGTATATAATAATTCCCGAACAACTTATCTCACTGCATTAAATCAATATGAAGATTTAAAAAAGCAATTAAAGTTACAGGCAGATCAGGCGAAAAACATTTGGAAACTAAATGTATCTCAATTAAAGGAATATGAAATTCGTGCAGCAAAAAATGGAATAATTTATGGGCTCTACATAGAAGCCGGAGAATGGGCGGGTCTTCAAAGAGAGCTGGCGCTTATTGGAGATGCGCATCAATTCATTCTTTCACTTCAGGTGGACGAACGGGATATTACCAAAATTCAAAAAAATCAGAAACTCTTTGTTTCGATGGACAGCTATAAAAATCAAATATTTGAGGCCCTTGTTACAAAAATAAACCCAGCAATGAATGAGAAAAGTCGGACTTTCGAATTAGAAGCAACATTTATAAAAAGGCCTCCGGTATTGTATCCGAATTTAACGGCGGAAGCCAATATTATTATTTCAGAAAAACAAAATGTTCTGACCATTCCCAGAAATTATCTGGTGGCAGACTCATTTGTATTATCTGAACATGGAGAAAAAATAAAAATTCATACCGGCTTAAAGGACTATCAAAAGGTTGAAGTATTAGAGGGGCTTAAACCCGGAGAAATTATCCGGAAACCTCAACCATGAAATATAAAATTCTGGGAGAAATAGCCATCGCTCTAATGAGGGCTAGATGGAAACAGACTTTTGTCGCGGCTATTGGTGTTTCGTTCAGCATTGCAATGTTTATTGCATTATTAGGATTCATGACGGGTCTTAATACTTTATTGGATGGAATTATGCTAAATCGCACCCCACATATTCGCATTTATAATGATATTAATCCTTCGGCTGTTCAACCTTTACAAAGGATAGCTGAATATAAAGATTCTTACCTGTTTTTACATTCTATACAGTCAAATGCCAATAGAGGTGAAATTTATAATGCTGGCCCTATTCTGGAAACCCTCCATAAAGATCCACGAGTTAAAGGAACCGCAAGTAAAATAATTGCAGCTGCCATTTATCAATCCGGCAATATCAGCATGACAGGTCTAATTAATGGAATTGAAGCCTTAGAAGAATCTAAATATTTCTCCTTTGTCGATTATATTCGTACAGGTAATCCTGAAGATTTAGACATTGTCAGCAATAGCCTGTTTTTAGGTAGCGGCTTAGCCTCTCGCCTCGGTGTAGAAGTTGGTGAAAATATTCAGGTAACAACAGCGAGTGGCGATCAGCTGCCGCTAAAAGTTATTGGAATCATACATACAGGGATTTCAGATTTGGATAAAACCCAAGGCTATGCTTCTCTGAAAACAGTTCAGAAGTTATTAGGCAAATCAAATTTATATATTACTGACATTCAAATTAAACTATGGAATATGAATTTAGCGCCGGAATTGGCAAAGGCATATGCGCAATTGTTTGAAACCAATGCTGAAGACATTCAGACGGCAAATGCCCAATTTGAAACCGGGAGTTTTGTCCGAAGTTTAATTTCCTATGCTGTAGGAATCACGCTGCTGATTGTGGCAGGTTTTGGTATTTATAATATTTTAAATATGATGATTTATGAAAAAATGGATACGATAGCGATACTAAAGGCAACCGGATTTTCAGGTAAAGATGTGAAACAAATATTTATTGGCATTGCACTAACCATAGGAATTGTAGGCGGGATTTTGGGATTAATCAGCGGGTATTTAATTTCCTTATTAATTGATCAGATTCCATTTGAAACTGCTGCTTTACCTACTGTTAAAACATATCCTATTGATTACAATCCAATCTTTTATATTATCGGAATCAGTTTCGCGATAATTACTACCTATCTGGCTGGATATTTTCCTTCCAGAAAGGCAAGTAAAATAGATCCTGTCATTATCATTCGAGGAAAATAATATGTCAAACATCGCATTAAAGGCCTCGCATATTGATAAATACTTTCACGATCCATATAAGGTACAAGCCTTGAGAGACATCGAAATCGAAGTACTAAAAGGTGAATTCGTATCTATTACAGGGAAATCAGGATGTGGCAAATCTACCTTGCTATATATTGTTTCCACAATGGATACAGATTATACGGGAGAATTATGGATTGACAACAGTTGTATGACAGGTAAATCTGAACCGGAATTGGCCAAAGTCAGAAATGAAAAAATAGGGTTTGTATTTCAATTTCATTATTTACTTAATGAATTTAGCGTGCTAAAAAATGTAATGCTTCCGGGGATGAAATTACATCCGGAAAATAAATTGGAAATAGAGTCCAGAGCGGTAGAATTATTGAAATTATTAAAAATTGAACATTTGGCGCTTAAACGCGCTAACTTAATTTCTGGCGGGGAAAAGCAAAGGGTTGCGATTGCAAGAGCATTAATTAACAATCCAATTATAATAATGGGGGACGAGCCTACCGGTAATTTAGACAAAAAGAATTCAGATATTGTATTGGAAATATTCCATCAGTTATCAGAGGAATTAAATAAAACCCTTTTGATTGTTACCCATGACTTAAATTTTGCCAGACAGACGCACCGAAACATCTATATGGAAGATGGAAGAATTATAGATAATCCATTTTAACTTTTAACGACCCTCAACATAGACGCATATCGAGAAGAGCAAATGCGAAAATATGGACGGATACCCTAATTAAACCAATGCCTCTGCAATTCGCTTTGCCATTTCACTTAACTCCTCCTCCGACCAACTACGCCTGGATTTACCAAAATCCATATCTGTAACACGGTCAATCGGAATCAAATGTATATGAGCATGCGGAACCTCCAGTCCTATCACACTGACCCCAATTTTAGTACAGGGCACAACCTTTTTTATGGCCTGTGCAACATACTTTGAAAAAAGATGAAGACCCATCAGACTTTCATCATCCATATCAAAGATATAATCCACTTCCTTCTTGGGAATGACCAATGTATGACCCGGTGCAAGAGGCTGAATATCCAGAAATGCGAGATAATCATTTGTTTCTGCCACTTTATGGCAGGGAATTTCTCCTGAAAGGATTTTTGAAAAAACAGAAGCCATGATTATCTGCCGATATGTAAAATTTCAAATTTTAATACCCCGGCCGGCACTTTAATTTCAACCACCTCACCAACCGACTTGCCCAAAAGCCCCTTGCCTATTGGACTGTCCACAGATATCTTACCTTCCTTTAAGTTGGCCTCTTTCTCAGAAACCAGGGTATAAGTGACCTCTGATTTGTTATTAAGATTCTTCAATTTCACTTTTGCCAAAACAGTGATTTTACTCAAGTCCACATTAGACTCATCAATCAACCTGGCATTGGCTAGTAAATCTTCCAATTTGGAAATGCGTAATTCATGCATGCCCTGAGCCTCTCTTGCTGCATCATATTCAGCATTCTCAGATAAATCGCCTTTCTCTCGCGCTTCTGCGATAGCATGTGCAATGTCCGCCCTGCCTTTGGTCTTTAATTCCTGTAATTCGGCCTTTAACTTTTCTAGCCCTTCTTTTGTGAAATAAGATATATCTGCCATAATCTGTTTCCTGTCAAAATTGATAAAACAAAAAGGTTGACAGCCACAGGTGACTGACAACCTTTAATATGTACAAAATTACTACTTTAAAAATTACAAATCAATGCGCAATCCGATGTTGTGGGTACCGGAGAAGGGATTGCTGGTACGGTAGGCGTAATCCACTGCAAACTTGGAATTCTGGTCTTTTCCGGATTTAAAAGGAATCTCAAAAGAACAGCCCATTGAAAGACCGGTATGCACATTTATCCTTTCAGCATCTGCAATCCACATGGGCAACTTATCATTAATCCACATGTCGGAGAAAATCCCTTTCTCAAACGAATATGCAGATCTCAACATGAAATATTCCCTAAACTTATATTCGAAACCTAACCCTAATTGATCACGAGAAAAGGTGTGGGAATAGAAAGTACCTAAGGCTGTAAGCGTGTGCTGCTCTGCCAGCTTGAAATCATAACTTACACCCATCGTCAACAAGGAGGGTAATTCATACTTGGAACCAACCCGACTAACAGCAGAGGAGAATGCATTGCCATTGAGATTAGCCCTCTGTTGCAAACCATCGCCTGAGAACCGCATGGCAGGACCAATATTTCTAAGGGAAACCCCGATTTTCAATCTGTAATTTTCTGCCTCAATTTCTTCCTTCTTAAATGAAGTACGATACTGAACCCCGGCATCAAAAGCCAGACCGGTTGCAGAAGCATCTGTAATCGCTTCATGAATCATACGTGTGGTAAAACCGACATTTATTTGATCCGTGAATTGTTTAGCATAAGAGGCCCCGATATTCATGAAAGTAGGACTGAAAGTTCCTAAACCGCCGTCAGGATTGTTTTCAGTAGTTCTTTCAATTTCGCCAAAATCAAACGCCATGACAGACAAACCTATCACGCCACCTTTACGCGTAGCCTGTGACAATCCAAAAGAATTGATGTTGATGGCAGATCCTGACAACCAACGCGTATGACTAAAAACGAATTCCGTCTTTTTCGTGTAGGCAAGACCAGCAGGATTATTAATCGCACTTTCAATCCCATAGGCGTTGGCAACATTCATCCCGTTTACACCGGAACTTCTGGCCCAAGGATTAATCAGCAACTGGGTGGCACCTGCCTGACCCACACGGTCAGGATTACCTGCAAAACTCAGGCTGAATCCCAACATCAGCCAGCAAATGAGTATCGATAGTTTTTTCATTTTCGTGTTCATTCAGTGAATTTCCGGATCAGAATGAGTTCAAGTCAATTTCAGGCATGACAGCAAAGAACTTCACTGTTTTATGCCCTAATTCAAATCCATCAACATGGATGATATACAAACCACTGGAGATAGGCACCCCTACACTATTTCTCATATCCCATGCCTGGAAGGTTTCAGCACTTTGTTTGTCATAGGTCCTAACCAAATTTCCGCCCAGGGTATAGATACTAATTTTACAACGCTGTGGAAGGTTGGTGATTTTAACAGTGGACTGCAACTGAGAATTCTCATATTGAGAGAATGCATAATATGGATTAGGGACAACTCTAACCAAATCCTTCAAGGACTTTTCAGCAACAGCCTCCTGACCGGTCTCTGCTGCATAATTTTGCATGTTAATGATGTAAGCAGGATTTGCATCCGGAGTTGCACCTTTAACAAACTGACGCTTTACTCTCAATGACACACGAGCTTCACATGGCATATTAGCAGGATTCTTAAAGCTATACTGAGGCGAGCTTAATACTGGAATGGTTGTCCAGGAAAGGTTTCCATACACATTTGTGATAACCTTATTGCCGTTGATAGATCCATTAGTGGCAAGATAACCTGTAAAAGGGGCAGGAATAACCAGGTTGGAGGCGATTTGTGCGCAAGCATCATAAGGAGTATTACTTACATAGATATAATGATGCCCACCTGCAAGGATTTCCAGGCGATTACCAGAAAGCGTAACCTGCTGACCAGTAGGGTTGAAGAGCATATCATTACCATTCTCAGATGCATACCAGCTATTTTCACCAAAGAAGATATTTAGTCTTTCTCCTGTTTGAACATTGTAGGCATAACCGGGGAACCAACTCATACCGGTTGAACCAGATTCATTTACCCCATTTTGATCTTTACTTGGCGCCCATCTTGCCAGGAAGCAAGGGGTACCGCTTGCTGCGAGGGCAGTGTTCGGCTGAGTTTCAACTACCACACAACGAGACCATTTAGATTTATCCGGAGTTAGGACAATTTCGACATCTTGAAGCGTTGAAAGATTTGCCAAATCTGGAATGGTCACCTGAGAAGTGGTGGGACGAAGACCCCACCTTCCATCAGAAGCATTGTAGTTACGGGTCATACCGAAAGGAGCCCAGGTTCCACCTAGTATGCCCTCAAAAAATTCATTAGGATCATACAAGCGATTAATTTGATAAGCACCCGAAGCGTTATCGGCCTGAGGATTCAAACCAGAACCAGTTCTATTCCCGGACAAAATCCAGTTAAAGGGAGAATCATCTACATCCTGCAACCCTGTTAACCAAGGCTTAGAAGGATCAGAGAACGACAACCTTCCATCGATCAAACCATTGGTTTCATCAGCGGAATCTCCGGGATTGGAAACCTGGCGTACCGCAATAGAAATACCATGACCGGTAATAATTCTTTCGGAACCCATTAACGGCATCGGACGAAACTCTTTAGTCAAGCTATTCCGGTAATATTCAGACATGAAAATTGGCGTCCAACCTGAACCCGAGTTTTCGTACAATACCCATTCGGCAAAAGTGGTATCGTAACGGGGTGGAACCTGAGAAATATCATATCGAACGGATAGGACAGAGTCAAATACCATACGAACCATATACTCACTGGCCTTAACATCTTTAGGATTTACCACTTTTACAGAAATCGGGCCCAAATTCTCACGGAACCTCAAAGCAGATACCGCAGAATTAGCTACAACCAAATTCTCGCTTTCCTGAGTTAATTGAGTAAAATTGCCACTATTGCCATTTCCAGCAATGCGAGTAATCTCAGGTCCTAAACCAAACGCACTATTAATCTCCGTTCCAAAATTCTCGAAACTAATTTTGTGTGGAGTAGCGATTGTGTTAACGAAGTTTCCGTTACCTGGGAGGAATTTCAACCCATCGGAAGTAGTATCATTGTGGGCATAGGCAACAATCCCAAAATAATAATTCTTGTAGTTAATAAGGTTGTTGTCTGATCCTGAAGCGAATTGATCTTTGGTCACCCTTACAGCACTAAATATCCCTTTATTCTCGCCTTGAACCATGACCTCATCCGTTGTTAGGAAATCCCCACTTCCCGGAACAGGGGTCTGATATCTATTGATGATAGTGGATACATTATCAATAATATCACACTGTGCAATCAAGCGCGCCTTATCCGGATCTCTCAATTGATCTGCTGTAACTGTTGGGTCTTTTAATTGATACAACATGTACCCTTGGAACTGAAAGATAGAATCAGGAACTAAGGCTGCACTCAGAGTAGGATCTACCTGAGCATAGGATTCATTAAAATTGTTAGATGGAAAATTCTTGTCATATTTCCATGAGATTAACAATTCCTGATCGTATTCATCGATTTTCAAGATTGGAGCATCCGGACCGGTCAACAATTGGAAATTAGCATCAAACAAAGCTTGAGCAATATCATCTGCCTTTAAGACCTCACAGACAGAACCAAATTGATCATCATAATATCCTCTTGCCCAAACAACACCTGTAATAATCTCATTTTCTGCACCTGGCACCAAAGTGAAGGGGCCGGCGGATTGCAATAGACGACGGTCAAATGGCGTGTTGTTGGCAGACTTTTCATTCCAACCAAATGTATTAGCGAAATTACAGGAGGCAGAATTTCCCGGATATCCATAATACATATAGTCAGTAGCCGGACCTGCAGCAGTTGCAGGGAAACCATTTCTGCCATTGTCCACCATTCTGGAGCCATCTTTCCATCGTCCGATCAGGTAATTGTAAAAATGAATCGCCTTTTCAGGATTTCCTCTCAAAGAAAAATCATTTTCGTAGTAAATAAATTTCTTCATTCCAAGACGATTTCCGTCATCCCCAACAGGACCTTGGAAGAAGTCAACCCCTAATGCCGGCGGATTAAGACCGTAACCGGTTGCGGTTTCATCATCTGAATCTCCGTTGTAAGCGTAACCCAAACCTCTTATCGTATCACAGCCGACATAGTCATCTGCATAATTACCGACATCAATATCTGCCCAAGCTCCCATGTAGGTGTCAAACAAAGTATTGTTGGAACGATTGATAACTTTTTGGGAATAAAATGTCATATTATTGATGGCATTTGCAGTTGCAAAACCAAAGGCCATCATCTGAATTTCTATACCAATAGCCTCACCACCGGTTGCAGTATGCACATTCCCTTTGTCGTTAATGACCCACCAGATAGCCTGATCCCCTTTGATTTTGGGATAATCCCCTGCATTGGGATTATAAGTATTGTCACCATCGGTATCTACGAAAGGCGCTAAATAGAAGGATGTACCGGCATCACCGTGCGCTGGCCAGGTTTGTACCACAGGATACTTGGAAAAATCTACAGTACCTCTGGCAAAATCTGAACGGAATAAATCAATTTCAGCACGGGTAATTTTATAGTGCTTATCCCATTTAACACAAGTTGCCTCATCAACAGAAGCTCCGTTCAGGGTAAGAGGTCCAGGCCAAAAGTCATTCCCATCCTGACGATAGGTTTGAGCTGCTATTCTTAACTGGTTACTTGCATCAATTCCTCCGATCCACAAAGAAGCTGCGAAAGAAGAATATCTTCTCAATGAAGGATTCCCATCAATCTTAGGCACTTCGTAGCGAGGATTAGCATTCAAATCCCACCACATATCTCCTCCGTTCAAGAGCAAAGCCCGAACATTGTTTACATCCAGGTTCACAGAAGAAGTGGAAGGGAAACAGGTACTGGCAGTTCTTAAAGCACTACCTGAGGCTTGTCCATTATTCTGTTTCGGTACGAACCCCTGAATTTCCCTCGCAACTCCGGAGAGTGACAGGAAGGTAAGGGCAACGAGCAGTAATAACTTGTTATTCATATATCTTAACATGACGAATCAGCTATGCATTAAAAGTTAAAGGAACATCCCAAACGCAGACGACGCGGAATACTGAAGTTTCCAGGATTCTGAGCTTTGATTTGGTACAATTGGGTAAAAGCAACCGGATCGATTTGAGCAGCGGTCTGCTGACGACCCTGATTGGTATTCAGATAACCATCATCATCCGGTAATCCGGAAGTACGATAAACACTAAGGATATTTTGAGTATCAAAAATATTCAATACCAACAGGAAGATATTTAGAGAATATTCACGCTTGTTGTACATAACGCCATCCGGGCCTTTTGCAGACTTGCCTCCAAAGGTAAAGTCCTTATCTAAACGAAGGTCACAACGAATTTGGAAAGGCGTGCGACTTCCGTTCGGCGTACCAGCCAACTGAATACTCTGGTTAATACCAAACTGAACATCCGCAGAGTTGGCCAGACTGTTTCGGGAATATGGCGTACCAGATCCTAACAAGAAGGTAAAGTTAGCACCGGCATCTTTAAAGGGATATTTCCCGAAAATTTTTGGACCGAATTTATTGGCGGCTGAAATATAACGGTAATCCGCAATGGCACGGAACTGATGTCTTTGATCAAAATCCAATGGTAACAAGACACGAATGGCACTGAAACCATCCACATTGTTACTGGCATTACGATTGGAGGTAAAGCTTGAACCTGTACCGCTGGCAAATGACATAGTGTAAGAACCTTTCAATTGCAGATTGTTCATACGACGGAAGTCAATGTCAAAAATGAAACCTTTAACTGTTCCAAAATCCAGGTTGGTAAAGGTTGTGTAACTAATAGGATAGGCATTAATCAATTGCTGAACCTGAATCATATCCCGCATCTCACGGTAGAAAGAAGAGGCTGTAATACTTGCATTGTTGCTGATCTTTTGTTTAAACCCTGCCTCGTACTGAATGTTTTTGGTAGGACGAAGATTTGGATTGTTGATTGCAACGGTAGCACGATTTTGAAGGAATTCATAATCCGTCAACTGACTTAGAATACCACCTCTCGGACGAGCTGTTAACACATCATAATTTGCAAAGAACAAAGCTTCATCACTGATAGGGAAAGAGAAAGAAATACGAGGCATGAAATTCACCTGAGCCTGATAATCTGTCATAGACTCAACACTAAATTGATTGTCTTTAATGACTGGCTGTACACGACCACTTGCAGTTTGCAATAGGTTGGAAGAAACAGGTGATCCATTCGCATCGTACCAAATATCCCCGTCACGATATCCCACGATTCTTGCTTCTCCTCCGAAATCTGGAGAGCTTACATAAGGAATCCATTCTTTGTCTATGTTGCCGGGTAATTCACCGCCCGGAAACATATTAGGATAAGCGGCCAAAGCCTCTTCCGCATTGTAGGCAGGATACAATAAATAACGATCCTTCAATACCAACTGATTGGCATCAAAACGATCTACCCTCAAACCCACATTAAAATAGATATCCTTAAATTCAAATTTGTCTTGAATGTAACCAGCTACATAAGTTGGAGCATAAGCATTCAATGGACGATTTTCTTTTTGCTCCTGATCGAAGAATCTTCTGGAGCTTGCATTTTTTACCAGGTTACCTTTGTAGTCATAACCATAATAATCTACGTAAGAATTACCATTGTTCCATAATTCATCAGCGGTAAATAAGTTCAGAGAGAAAACGGATGGATTTAATCCGTCAATATTCAAAAACTCTGTACCGTTGGGGTCTTTACCTAAGGCCTCTCTGAGTTTGCGATCGAAAGAAGATTGATCGGCTTCTACAAAACGACGATTGAAACGAACTGTATCTTGAAATTCCCCTCCACTATACACAGGGATTGGGTTCGCCGTATCCAATTCGGTAATGTGACGATTTGCCAATTGACGCATATAGGGCCACAAGCCGGATGCACTCAAAGAATAAGCTCTGTCATAACGCTGGTCAAACTCAAAACCCAATTTAATGTTATGGTTTTTGATTTCAGCGGTTGTCTGACCGGTCAATCGAATCATTTGCTCATGAGCACGAGAAAAACCGGTAGTTCTGGTACCGGGTGCATTATACAAGGAGTAAATGTTGGCAGGATTATCGCCATTTCTTAATCCCCCAATACTTGTTAATTCCACAGAGTTACGAACGGTTGTTCCCTGTTGAGCCAAGTAATTGTAAATAAAATTGTTGTAATTCGCTAAGATTGGATTTTGTGTTCCTTCATCACTGTAAACAAATGAAGTATCCTGGAACCCGACAGTTTGCCAGTAAGGGGTATTACTAATTCTTGGATCAGGCGTATCATTAAACTGAAATACCTCCGCTTGTTTTAAATCAAATTTACCAAGATAACCATAACTAAAGGTATTATCTCTCCAGTCCCTATCTCCGGAGAAGGCAGTTCTTAAAGAATAATCTCCCTGAATAGAGTAAAACAGATTTTTAACCAAAGAAGAAGAATCTCCCTGGAAACTTTGATTTAACCTTGCCCAACCACGATAGGTGTTATCTTCAGTTATGGTAATGGTTTTAGGAGAAAGAATATAACTGTTTTGGCTCCAGTTTTCAAGCGTCGTTCTGTTATAGGTAAACCCAACTTTCACCCCTGTATTTTGTGCTGGTTGAAAATCTAATCGGGCATTGGCACGATAAGAATTTACTCGCGCATTGGAACGAGCCTGAACATTTTTAAAATCTCCAGACCTCAGAAAGTTTGCATTATTAAGGAAAAAAGAACCATCAGGAGAAACTCTCAATGGATCCTGTTCCAGTTTTTCCAATAATCCATCATTTAATTGAAAGATCCCAATCGCTGAAGGACTTGGATCGCCTTGTAATTCAGCCTCAGCGTTTAAGAAATATCCAAGTATGGTTTTCTTGACCCCATTTGACTGCTTTTTAGACCAAATCGGACCTGCTAGATTTACCCCTAATAAGTCATAATTGTATTTGTCAAACAGACGACTGGTTTGGGCTTCAAAGCCACCTGATATTTCAGAGCTGGGCGCTGCGGTAGAGATGGAGATAACCCCACCTGTTACATCCCCGAATTCTGCAGGCGTACCGGAAGTAACGATATCCATTTGTGCAATTGCTCTCTGAGGCGGAAGATTTCTTGCACCACGGACACGAACCCCATCCACGAAATATTCTGTTTCCTCCGGACGAGAACCACGAACACTGATACCACGACCTTCGTCCGATTGAAACACCCCGGGCGTACTATTCGCTGCGATAGAGATCACATTTCTGGAACCCATTTTTTGGATTTCATCGGCTGTAACCTGACGGCCACCGCGCGTTTGATCTTTTTCAATGAGCGGAACCTTATATTCTATAACCTCTGTCGTAGCCAATTGAGAGGTAGTAGAAATTTCAATATCAAGGGTTTGTGTACGACCCGCTGATATCAAAACATCATTAATTTCTACAGATTTACCTGTGTAAGAGGCAACCACCTTGTACTTTCCGGGGGAAAGAGGGGCTATACTGTAATTTCCTTCAAAGTCGGCTCGGGTTCCGCCTTTGATAATTCCATTTTGCTCAACACGGATGATTGCATCAATGAGCTCCTCTTTTGTGTCTTTGTCTCTGACTTTACCGCTCAATTTACCAGCATCTGACTGTGCCAACAGCAGTTGTCCGGATAGTGCGAACAAAATGAAAAACCAAAAAGTCCTTAGTAACATAGGTTCAATATTCTTTGTGGTTGAATGTTTTCCTCTAATTGAAATTTTAACAATTGGTTAAAATAAGGAAACATGAGCTTAAAAAACAAATTTTCGCAATAAATAGACTTTTACTGCGTTAAGTTTATTTTAATCCCACGTTTCGTGAGGGTGAAACTAAAAAAAAACCTTTTACGAAGCTTTTTCAATTTTCGCATTTGATTACACTCAATTTTTAACTTATTGAATATCTGAATAATAAGATGAAATTATCCGGAAACTTTTTTTTCCGAAAACATCGTCAGAAACAATTCCTGCCTCCTTTTAACCAAAATTCTCTGAAATTTTCCCGGCGGACTCTTACCGAATTCTTTTTAAAGGAACCAATACCGCCAAAAGCCCGTAATTTTAACATCAACAAATCAAATTCATGAAAATATTACTCGTCGGTGGATCAGGAACAATAGGCAAACACCTGATCGAAGATTGGCTTCTTGCCGGTCATCAAGTACAAAATCTAAGTCGCTCCTCAATGGATGCCCTTGTGACTTCGGCGGGCTCACTTCTTCAGCAACAATGGGATGGCCAGACCATTCCAGATACTGAATTCAGACCAGACCTGGTTGTGAATCTGGCCGGGGCAGGTATCGCAGACCATGCTTGGACGCCTGACAGAAGAAAACTCATCCTCGATTCCAGAATCAAATCTACCCGTGCCTGTGTAGAATACATCCGTAAAAATACCGACAGCGTCAAATTGTTTATTAACTCCAGCGCGGTTGGGTTCTATGGAGCACATAGGGAAGAGATATGTACCGAAGAGTCAAAACCCGGCAATGATTTTCTGGCAGAAGTGTGTGAGGCCTGGGAAAATGAAGCCAAACGAGCCCCTGTCCGAACAGTCTTGTTAAGAACCAGTGTGGTCATAAGCAAATATGGCGGGGCCTTACCCAAAATGTTACCCGTATTCAAAGCAGGGATTGGTGGATGGCTTGGCAATGGAAGACAACCTTTCCCATGGATTGATGGCAGAGAATTTTCGCATTTGATTCAATGGCTGATGGACCACCCCGAAGCATCCGGGCCCTATAACATTTGCTCCCCTCAATCTATCAATAACAAACAATTTTCTCAGGCGTTATCGGAGGCTGTTCATCGCCCTTGTCTCTTCGCTGTTCCTGCCTTTGTGCTAAAGATTATGTTGGGAAGCCGGGCAGACTTGGTGCTGAAAGGTCAGAATCAGGTTCCGGAAAGGCTAACCCGGGAAGGGTATGTTTTCAAATACGATAAGATTTCTGAGGCTCTGCATTTTCATACCCGCTAAAGTTTCCCTTTTCCCAAAGAATGTTGCTCAATCCATTCTTCCAATCGAATCAATTCAAAGGAGGCGGGATTAAAAGGCACTTTATGATGATAATCCTGTAAGCGAGCAATTTCCTTTTTCAGATAGGACTCTGCTGCAAAAAAATCAAACTGATGTTTATGCCAAATGGAAATTATCTCTGTCAGTAATTGTCCACGGGTAGTATCTTCTTCCGGCTGCGTGCGACGGATAAATTGTTTTAGATTTTCTATCCGGCTGTCCAGTATATCACGCTTCCCAGCCTCGTATAAACTCATAATTTCCAAAAGCCTCAGGGCGATATTCCAACCCGATTTATCGGCCATGACCGGTGTGGCTTCAATCAACTGACGATTACATTCCCGGAAATTGCCTTCTTTGAAGCGGAGGGCAGCTTCAAAATACTTCCATCTTCCAATTCTAATCTTTGATATGGCGAGCATTGGGTGTTGCACGGCTTGCTTCAAAATATCGTTACAACGATTTAAGTCATTCTTTAAAAACGCAATTCGAAAATCTGTTTCCAGAGCAATCAGAAAATTCACCTCGTCCGTCTTATACAAAGACAGGGTCGCTTTGATGAAGGTAGATGCCCTGTGAAATTCTCCCCCTCTGAGACACACTTCAGACAACTGTAATAATGCAGCCCCTTCCCTCTGCCTGGATTGAAGGGCAGGAGACTGTCTCACCAATTCTAGCAATTCTTGAGAAAATCGGCGGGCAGAAACAGAATCATGGGTGATCAGATGATAATAAATAGCAATCTTCAAATAATAAAATCCAATCTGGGGATGCGCTGTGGTCTCCCAAATGTGCTTTAAAACATTAAGGGTATTTAAGGCGTCTTCAAATTCCTGGGCATCTTTAAAGGTCGTTGAAGCCAATAAACCAGACATTCGATAATACAGAATACTGGCCTCCTGATATTGCGCCACCTGCTGACTTAATATTCTCAATTCCTCCACTGCCCTCAATAACTCTGTGGCCGGCATACTGTTACAAGCATGGCGAAATAGCAACATTTGGGCATGAAAACACTCCTCCAAAAAAAAATACTTTTTAGAGGTAACGATTACCTGTTCCAATAAATTCTTACTAGCCGCATAAGCTCCCCGTCCCATCAGGATCTCGCCCTGAATCAATCGTTTTTTTGTGGTAAGGAGGGCAACAACATGTTCAGCGTCGTATTCCTTAAGACTTCTTTCCCCCAGAAGGGACTCCTCCATTAACTTTTTTAATCGTGCTTTGGTTACACGAAAACTATTCTCCGCATCCTTCTGGTATAATTTTCGAGCAAAAAAATTTTCCTCCTCTTTGGGATATTTTACAAGCAGTTCGAAAAGTTTACCAACTTTCTCAAATTCATGCGGATTATTGCGAATCTGTGATTTGATTCGTTTGATTTCCTGTAAAGAGAGTTTTTGATAAATATCTTGTATGAGATCCATCCGATTGGTGATTATATGTGAAGATACGGATTTCCATACTGTATCAGATGAATACACCCCTTGATTTCAGATAAAAAAAAGGCTCCGCTTACATGGAAAATTGTGCGCTTACCCCTACCCCACATTCAAGGCAAAGATTGACTCAATTCTTTCAAAAAAGGAAAGCCGATCTTTGCATATTCATATACGCCGTCGTTCAAGATACCATCTTGATTAACATATATGGTGGCTGAAAGTACCCATGCTTTTTGATCTTTTTTATCTAATATGTAGGCACTTTCTGTTAGAAATCCATAGGCCTGCCCAACGATATTATACACTTCCAGAGAATCCGGTTCCCGAAGGGCCGGATTTTGCCCACAGAAAAAATAACAGGTAATAGCCTCATGATAAGGTTTTGAAAGATACTTCTGAATACCGGTTTGAGATGGCTTCATGCGAAGGGCTGCTTTCAAAAGACTATCCGATACAGGGGCCAATAGAAAGCGCTGATCCTTGGGCACGATAGTGGGATGAAACAAAACGGTCATCATGCGATGGAGCTCAAGTAATGGCAGAACATTAGATCCTCTGAATTCTCTGGCAGGGCCTGTTTCACCGGAAGCCCCCCTCCATGCAGTCCCTACTTTAGTATGTTGCATCTCTGGCCAACCCCAATTGACACTATCCTGTTGCCGGTTAAGGACATAAAATTCTTTACCATTCTTATCCTGAAAATGAACCTCCGAGGACCAAAGATTTTGCTCCTGTCCACAGGAAGGCTGAAACTTTTGCAGAATTCTGGAATGCGCATACCCCATTGCGTTCAGACGATGATTTAAAAATCCTCTGCCATTAAACTCAAATAATGCATTGTAGGCTTCATCCTCACTCACCACCAAGGCGGCAAGTATAAGATTCCGAAGATTAAGAACTTCTTTGGAGCCAGGGAGTAATTCCCGGCGAGAAGGCCGGCAGGATGTTCCATTCCCTTCCATTAACATGGGCGTTTCTTCCGTTACGCCATTCGGTCGTAATTGATCCAGTTTTTCAAGTGCCAATGCGGCACTGGGTAATTTGACAGTACTCGCCGGATTAAAATATTCCTCCGGCCGGAGATGGAAGGAATAATGTTTCAAAGTGGGAGCAGCAGACAATGGGTTATCAATCTGTGTAAGAATAATCTGAAGTTTAAATACATCAGGATTCGAAACCACCCGACGCATAACTTCAGACCCTTTGAGAAGTCGTGATTTTAAGGTCATGGTATCTGTCTGAGCGTAATCGAGTATATTATCTTTGAGATCGTCAGAAGCTTGTTCCACCTTAGGAGAATTACTCTGCCCGCAGGCAGTAAAACTTGCGAGCCCAGATATAATAAACAAAAATATTATATACTTAATTATCATTTATAAAATCTAAAAATGCATGTAATAATAAAAATCGAATGTATTATTCATGTAAATCTTCATTTACTTTTTTAGGAGTTGTATTTGAATCCCTGATAAAAAACCAAATAAAAACACCAATCGCAGAAATTCCGAGGCCGGAGATGGATTCCCATGGCTGATAGATTAATCCATATACCATTAACCACAGACTAAAGGCCAGAAAAATACCAGGTATCCAGGGGAATGCCGGTGCAAGATAGGCGATACCGGCTGTACCGTGTTTATACCGGGCATACACCATACCTGCGACACTCAAAAAGGCAAATAAATTCAGAGTAAATCCAACATATAAAATGACTTCCTGAAAAGAAGCTGTGAATATATAAAAGGATATTATTACCCATTGTAAGAGGAGTGCCGGAATTGGTATTCCAAAAGTATTCAGGTGGCCTAAGCGCCTTAAGGCTTTATATTCAGAAGCCATTACCTGCATCACTCTGGATCCGGCAATAATCATAGAGCTCATGCCGGAAACCAAAAGAAGCGCAATGACCAGACCTAAAATATCACCAGCTTGTTGACCCCATATTTTTCGGGAGAAGATTAATCCAACATCGACTTGCCCGTTTAATTCTTCCATCGGTACTGCCCATAAAAAGGCCGCATTAATCAGCACATAAATCCCCACCACCACAAGCGTTCCCATCATCAAACTTCTTGGTAAATTTTTAGAGGGATTCGATATTTCTCCTGCGATATAGGCAGATGCATTCCAGCCGGAGTAGGCGTAAGAAACAAAATATAAGGAGATAACAAATCCCGGACTGACAATTTCAGAGAAAGCGGTTGGATTTGGAATAAAAGAAACGGTTGAGGGCGCAGCAAAAAAACCGAATCCAATTAAGACGAGCATCACGCCGATTTTAAAAATCGTAAACAAATTTTGAAATCCTCCGCTCACGCGATGTGATAAAGCATGCACCAGAGTAATGATTGTAGCACCAATCCAGGCAAACAACACGGGCGTTGAGACAGGCATTCCGGAAAAATATTCCGGCCACCGCATGGCATGCGTGAGATAACTCCCCATAGCAAGCCCTGAGGCAGCTATAGGTGCGGCAAATCCCACAAGGGCAGAAGCCCATCCGGAAGCAAAGCCCAATGCAGGATGAAACATTTTTGCGAGGTAACGATATTCCCCGCCTGAACCAGGAAACCGGGTACCTAATTCCGCATAGGCCATAGCCCCGCAAAAGCAGGCAATTCCTCCAAGAATCCAAAGGAAAAGAATTGAAAATCCTTGTTGCAAAACTGCAACTTGAAAGCCTAGACTGGTCAGGACACCGGTCCCGACCATACTGGCAACGACAATGGCAAATGCTGTTAGCGGGCTATAATGACGGTGGGGCGTTTCACCTGACATGGGAGGGCATTCATCAGGCAATCCTTATGGATCGACCAATTTTCAAAACGGTTTTAGGGGAAAGATTTTTGTTCATCCTACAAATTGCGGATACCGAGGTACGGTTGCGAGACGCAATTTTGCCTAGTGTATCCCCTTTTCGAATTCTGTACCAAACTTCCTGAGGTTCTTCAGGTTCTTGAGGCGGCTCCGGAGTTCCTCCCGGGGATTGTTCCGTTCCTTCCGGAAGCAAGGTTGCTTCAGAATATCTGGGCGCAGTTTCGGAAGGAATCGCCATCTGACCTTCCGCCACCAATGGGGTCAATGTTTTATTTTGTAAGTCAATAACCTTCTGGATATCGATCGCCACATCTTTGTGCCGTAATTCAAGATGAAGATGAGGAGAACGACTTCTACCTGTTGACCCGCCTAAACCTATCACTTGACCGGCAGAAACCTCCTGATCAGGTTTTACCTTGATTTTTGAAAGATGAGCATACCAGGTTTCCAATCCATTGGGATGACGAATAATAACAAGATTACCATAACCACCGCGGTTGTACATAGCGTAACGCACCTTACCATCAAAAGCCGCTGCAATAGGATCTCCGGTGTTTAAGTCAATATCCACGCCTTTGTGGCCTTTCCCAAATCCTCTCCAGATTTTTCCGGAACAAGGAATGGCGAAATTCATGCCTCGGATTTTCTCAGCGAGTTCAGCATCAGAAATAACTTGTTTGGGTTCACCCAAATAGGCAAATATCTGGCGTTGATCCCAGTTGGTTTCATATGCCTGTGTCTGAATGCGAGTCGTATCTGCACTTTTACGAACCGGGTCTTCCGGAAAGCCGGCATTTATATATGGATTTCCTGCCATGACCCCTTCCGCGGGAAAGAGAATGGTAAGAATTCCAAAAATGTAAAAAGACCAAAATTTCATAAGTCGATTACAAAGTTCGCATTTTTTTAGCAAAAATCAGATTGGTCTGACGAAATTGTTGATTGTATCCAATGATAAATCCAGTTTTTCTCACCTTGGCAGAGTCTGCAAACAGACTTTTCAATTCCGGCTGATAAAAAGAAGCAAACAGCGGAATGGTCTGAGTATATTCTCCAAATACTTGAATATCATCAAATTGATTTTTCAAAAATTTCAAAGGCACACCGGAATCGTCTTGAAGAAGAACTGAAGACTGCTCTAAAATGTGACCGCGGATTGTAGAAAAGGGAGCCTGATGCAATAAATAGGAGGCAGCTTTTAAAAACACCCCAAATTCCCCTTGATTTTTAAGAAATTGTGTGAAAGCCGGCGTCTGTTTTAACCCTGAATCCGATAGATCAATAGAAAAGTAATACAAAACTCTTTCTTTAGTTTCTCCTGCTTTTTGATAATAGATGATATTAGATTGTGTGCGTGATGTATCAGCAGAGACCGCGAGACTTCCATCCGATAAAAGCTTAGACGGCAGAATTCGGTTAATCTGATATCCACTTCGGGCCAAATAGAACACAATGGGGTGTAGCGTTCCATTGAGTCTTATTTGCTTCAATTCCTTTTCCATGCTTAGCGTGCGAAAAAAGCCTAACTCATTAGAAAAAAACAAGGATTGACTAAGCTTTGACAAATAGCTTTGGCGCTCAGGATTTGGAAGAGAATCAGGGATAAAAAGAGAACCCGGAGGCTCAAGACCTACCATGATAAGGGTATCTATTTCCGGAAAAAACACATTGGCATACAAAAAGTCGCCTCCGGAGAAAGGATAAAAGAGCTTTCGAACTTTTTTAACCGGCGCAAGAAAGGAATCTCTAAAATTTAAAATAGGATTGATTTTTCCGGTAACAACCTTACGCCAAATATTATTAGAGGACTCTTGATATTTCAGATACCCGGAGGAAGTATCCTGAGTGGATAAGCCAGAAATCCAGAGCGCAAAAGCCTGATGCTGGGGATTCATGACAACAGGTGATGACACCTCGGCATCTTCCTTTGAGGGATTGTTCTGATTGTTGTCTGCCTGAGAAGAACCGGAAGTTGTACAGGCAATGCAACCAAAACAGAAAATTAAGAATAACAACTTTTTCATGCGAGTAAGAATGAAGGTGCAAAATTAATCTGAATACAACTCAGTTGGTAATTTACCGGAAGGGGGGGGGTAAGTAACTTACCGGAAGGGGGGGTAAGTAACTTACCGGAAGGGGGGTAAGTAACTTACCGAAGGGGGGTAAGTAACTTACCAAGGGGGGTAAGTAACTTACTAGGGGGGGTAAGTAACTTACCAAGGGGGGGTAAGTAACTTACCCGTCTGAATATTGAACCTGGCAGATGTGTAAAGCGTTTGAAGAAAGGATTACTATTTTTGTACCCTATGACCATAAACGAAAAACAGGTTCTTGATGCACTGAGAGAGGTGGAAGACCCGGATTTAAAAAAAGATCTGGTAACGCTGAATATGATTCGAAACCTTCATATCGAAGGAAAAAGAATCTCCTTTACTGTCATGCTTACAACTCCGGCATGCCCAATGAAGGAAATGATACACAATGCCTGTGTTCGCGCCATACACCTCCTGGTTTCACAAGAGGCTGAGGTTGAAATTGAAATGAGCGCAGAAGTAACAGGTCGCAAACCCAAAGACCAGGTTTTACCAGGTGTAAAAAATATTATCGCAGTCGCCTCAGGAAAAGGAGGCGTTGGAAAATCCACCGTATCCATGAATCTTGCGA
Organism: Bacteroidota bacterium; assembly: GCA_947459115.1. Classification (GTDB taxonomy): domain Bacteria; phylum Bacteroidota; class Bacteroidia; order J057; family RFSG01; genus CANHCC01. Next base: position 28,353 of record CANHCC010000003.1, read on the forward strand.
TTGCTCTTACCAGATCCGGTTCGAAAGTTGGATTGATGGACGCGGACATCTATGGCCCCAGCCTACCAATTATGAGTGGCCTTCAGGGAGAACAACCCATGGCCCATAATCGGGATGGGAAACAATGGATTCAGCCATTGGAAAGATTTGGAATTAAATTAATGTCCATAGGTTTTCTGGTCCCTCAGGACCATGCGATTATCTGGAGAGGTCCAATGGCCTCTAAGGCACTTGGGCAATTTATTACAGATGTAGATTGGGGGGAACTGGATTATTTAATTGTGGATTTGCCTCCCGGCACAGGAGACATCCATTTAACTCTGGTACAACATCTGCCCCTGACAGGCGCTGTAATTGTAACCACCCCACAGGCCGTTGCGCTCGCAGATGCCAGAAAAGGACTAGCAATGTTCCAATCCGATGCAGTGAAAGTACCCGTTCTGGGAGTGATTGAAAACATGTCCTGGTTCTCTCCTCCCGATATGCCTGAGAAAAAATATCATCTGTTTGGAAAAGATGGCGGAAAAGATTTATCCATTGAAAAAGGGGTTCCTCTTTTAGGTCAGATTCCGATGGTTGAAAGCCTGAGAACAGGTGGAGACATTGGGGTACCTGCAGCATTAGAGGCTGAAGGATTGGTCGCTGAAGCATATTTAAATTTAGCAGGGGAAGTGGCTCGACAGGTATCTATGCAGAATTCCCGTACCTTTGATACAGTCATTTCATAAATCATCATGAGTGCAAGAACTGCTGAATTAGAGCAAAAAATTGAAACTGCCCTGGATACCATTCGCCCTTATCTTCAATCGGATGGAGGAGGCGTGCGTTTGGTAGATATTACAGAGGAGGGAGTTGTACAGTTGGAATTGACCGGCGCCTGCGGGGATTGCAGCATGAGCAGCATGACTATGAAAGCAGGCATTGAACAGGCCATTCGAAAAGCAGCCCCTGAAGTAACCCGGGTGGAAGCCATCAATGGGTAAAAATATTTTTATTTGCGCCATCCTGATTTTTCAGGGTTCACAAACCTGGGCTCAAATGACTTATGAAGGAAGGTTAACGCCTAACGAATCACGCGCCTGGCTTTATGGGAGCCTCACGGTTTTTGCATTATTACTTCTATTGGTTTACAACATGGAAAAAATATCCCCCTGGATTCGAGAACGGTTTCGTAAATTCACAGGCAAATAATTACGCCACCTGATTACAGTCTCCAATAATACCCCTCAGGCAGTATCTTCCTGTTATTAAAAGATGACCTGTTTCTTGTGGCGCATAGCAGAATTAAAACATGATGCCAATCCAATTTAAATCAGCCAATCTTTGCTGTTCCATGGCCCCCGTTAAATGGTTTCTTCCCCTAATTGCCGGCGCCACTCTTTTACTCCCCGGATGTTATTCAATCCGGAAAAACGAGAAAAATATACCTGTTTACAAACGAAAAGAAGCACTTCCTGCTTACACGGAGAAAACGCAGGCCGTTGAAATCGTCGATACAGAATCGCCCAAACCAGTAGAATCCTCCCCTACGCCCTCCACCACCTCCTCAACGGAAATGAATGCGACGGAAAGTACCGCCACTTCAGCAGAAACATCTGCACAACCTACCCAAGAACGCATTCACCGTATGGTACATGAATCCAAAATGGAAATCATCGCTTCGGGCATGAGTGCGGAATATGTAGAAGCCCATTTTAAAGTTGTTGAAATGATAGACGAAGAGACCGAGAAAAAAGTGATCTGGCGTTATCAAATTGGGGAATATCAAATTGAAATTATTGACCTGGTGAATTGGAATATGGATGCGCAGGGCAACATCCAATATACCCACAACATTCGTCAGGAGTGGGGCACAACCAGAAACATTGAGACTGTCATTTCCTCAGCAGAGGCCGATCAAGCGATGCGCAATTGCATTGGAGATTACGAAGGAGCCGTTTTAAAATACACCGCACTTGAACTACCTGGCTCTGCCTCTCCCTGGCTAATAGCCAAAAGCACCAAGCCTGCACCGGGTGGTTCTCCCGAGGACAAAATTTTCCTGCAAGGATATATCAATTTAGAAACCGGTGCCTGTCACAAAGAAATCGCAGGAGTCATCCATACACCGTTAGATGACAGAAAGTAAAAATTGATTTTCCGATACCCAATGAAACCTAAAAAAAAGCCCTCAAAATGAGGGCTTTCTTTTTTTTAAATTATGCTGCTGTGTTTTTAAAAATCATAGAGGATAACTTTCTTCATATCCACATTTTCCGGAGGAAGATTGTTTAGTTTCAGCTGAACCTGCTCTACAGGGAAACAAAAACAACATTTATTTTGATCCATGGCCTGCCCGGAAGAAATTCGATTAACCTTTAGAATGGTAATCGTATCCTTCAGGTTAAATTCTGCATTAGTTATGACATAACGGGTCATAGGATTAGGGAGAAGCAAGGCTTTGCAAGAATCCGCCAGACCATAAGAGTATAACCACTTACCGGTATCCGTCAAGCTGCTTATGGAGTAACCGGATATCTGAGTTCCCACATGAAAAGCGGAATCACAATATTTTTTGGCAGTATCCACATACTCGATTACCACATGATTTTTGGGGCAATCCGGACACACTTTATCCTTACATACATCCTTGGTACAGGATGGAAGGATAAAAAATCCGAGAACAAAAATTAAGAGCAGAGAGGGCTGAGTGAATTTTCCTGACCAGACAGAGAGGTTTGTTTTCATGTGTAAGGGGATTGATAAATCAGGAACGAATATCTTTAAGTTTTGAAACCGGAAGATTCAGGAGTTCAAAATCTGGATAATCCTCCATTAAAATTCTAAATTTTTCCAAATAGGTGCCTGTAGAATTTTTATTCTTTGTAACAAAAGAGGTAATTTTTTGAAAGTACTCCCGAATGGAGGGATGCGCCTTATCTACAATCAGACCCTGAATTTTATCCATTTCAAATTCTTTCTCATTGGCGAAATAGGTAATCAAAAGGGGCTTCATCTTTTTCTTTTCTTCATCCTCAAAGGCGGAATTACAAAAAGCTTTGATAACATCAAATAAAACCGTTCTGTGATTGGTGTTTTTGAAAAAAAGGCTCAGCTCCATCCAGAAGATGTAAGGGATATAAACGCCACCGGCAACATCCATAACCTGGTTTCGAAACATGCGATAGTCATCTTCGCCTTTATTTTTCATATCCAGGCACAAGGATTTTAAATCCGCCAATACCTGATCCCGATTTTCGTCTAGATCCGCACCGGCCTTTTCTTCTATCCGGGTAATCAATTGATTTATTTCTGCAACTGTCATGAAATACTAATTCTATTATGATTCAAATGGCAAATTTAATACAAATTCAGGACTCTTTCAGGCATAAAAGTAGCAGTTCATATGGATTTTGAAACAGAATATTAAGTATTTTTAAGCCCTGAAAGCTAAAATAGAGAGCCGAGAACAGGATTATGAGCGAAAACGTATCCAAAATCAGCATCGACGGGAAAGAATTTGAATTTGTTTCTTCCGGTCCGGACAAGGAAAAAAGAAAGTTGTTGCAGTTTGCACTGGACAACGGTGTAGATATTCCATATTTCTGCTACCACGAGGGTATGTCCATCCCCACTAATTGTCGTATGTGCCTGATAGAACTCGGGAATCCCGTCATAGATCGGGGAACGGGTCAGGCAGTATTAGAAGAAGATGGCAGCCCTAAGATTGGCTGGATGCATAAACCTATGACTTCCTGCAATCTGGATTTAAGCCCGGGTATGGTGATTAAAACGCAGAAAACTTCCCCAAAAATCAAAAAAGCTCAGGAAGGCGTTTTGGAATTTATGCTCATCAATCACCCTCTGGATTGTCCGATTTGCGATCAAGCCGGTGAGTGCCCACTTCAGATCAACACGTATAAGTTTGGTCCCGAGGGTTCGAGATATGAACTGAGCAAAGTTCATAAGCCCAAGCGTATTGAACTGGGCCCTCATGTTACGCTGGATGCGGAAAGATGTATTAACTGCACGCGTTGTACCCGATTCACAGAAGAAATCTCCAAAACGGATCAATTAACCATTATCTCCCGAGGAGACAAAAACCATCCGGCAGTTGCGCCTGGAAAAACATTCGATGATGCCTACTCCATGAATGTGATAGATCTTTGTCCGGTAGGTGCATTAACCAGTACTGATTTCCGTTTTAAAGCGCGTGTATGGGAAATGAATTATACGCCTACCCTTTGTACTGGTTGCGCTAAAGGATGTAGTGTGAATGTTTGGGTTAAAGACAATCAGGTCCTTCGTCAAACCCCAAGAGAGAATCGTAAGATTAACGATTGGTGGATGTGCGATGAAGGCAGATTAGACATTGACAAATTGAATCATAACCGTACTTCCGGGATAAAACTCAAAGGGGATGTTCCGGTTACATTTGAAGCGGGCATTCAAAAAGCAGCAGACTTACTTGCCCAGGCCAATAAATCCAAAGTGCTATTTGCAGGGTCTCCCTATGCCTCTCTCGAGTCGAATTATGCAATTGCTAAACTCGCAAGAGAATATAATAACAGTACCGTTGTCTTCACCGGTCACACACAGACTGGGTGGGGAGATGATCTTTTGAAAAAGGATGATCGTACCCCCAATCGCAAAGCTTGTGAATTATTGGGTTTTACAGAAGTAAGTGCAGAAGAATTCAGCAATATGGCTGCTCAGGCCGATTTGGTTTACATGTTGGAAAATGACCGCTTGCTGGATTCAATAGAAATTTCAGAAAACACACGCATCATTGCCCATGCCACCCGTCATGGCAAAAATTCTGACAAATGCACGATGATTCTTCCTGCAGCCACTCACCTGGAGGCAGCTGGTACATTCATCAACGAAGGCAATATCGCACAGCTAACCCGCCAGGCGAAAGAAATCCGTCAAATGAGCCCTGAAATGTGGATGAGTATGTCCAAAAGCAGATCTGATAAAGGAGCGGTTTTGATGGATAACTGGAAACATGCGGACCATATTTTAGATTGCCTTGCTTCCTATTCTATCATAAGTAGAATTTCCAAAAAAGCCGGCGTCCCTGCCTTACCAGAAAGTCATAAAGAGTTGTTTGCTCAACTTAAACAACAATACCCTGAATTATTATCAGACTTAAAATTATCCGCTTTTGTTCCGAAAGAGGCATTCAAAATGAATCAGTTTGATTTTGCCATAGGATAAAATCCTGTCGTCATAAGTTCAATAAAAAAAGCAACTCATCCGGGTTGCTTTTTTTATTTATGGCTTGGTGCAAGCCCCCGCTTGGTGCAAGCCTCTGCTTGGTGCAAGCCTCTGCTTGGTGCAAGCACCCGCTTGGTGCAAGCACCCGCTTGGTGCAAGCAAAAAGAAACGCCGATTGATATAATCAACCGGCGTTCGCTTGTGTGTGTATTAAATATTAATTAGACTCCAGAGCATTGGCTCCACCCACAATTTCCAAAAGTTCTTTGGTAATGGCAGCCTGACGCGCAGTGTTGTAGTATAATTTTAACTTACCCAATAATTCATTCGCATTCTCGGTTGCTTTATCCATCGCCGTCATTCTCGCCCCGTGCTCAGCTGCATTGGACTCAAGAACAGCTTTAAACAATTGAATCTTAATACTCTTAGGTAACAAATCCGACAAAATCTCTTCACGACCGGGCTCAAAGATATAATCCACGGATGAAGTTTTACCGCCTCCTGTTTGCTCCGGCATACTGATCGGCAATACCACTTCATTTACTCTTCTCTGAGTTGCGACATTCTTGAATTCATTGAATACCACTTCTACCCTATCCCACTCCTTCTGAACAAAACCGCTAATCACGCGGTCGGCAACTTCATTCACCCGATCAAAACTCAATTGAGAAAACAAATCGGTGTTTTTGTTGTCGAGAATATTGAACTTCCTTTTGTTGAAGAATTCGAAACCGTATTTTCCAATACACAGCAGGCTTACATTACCAGCTTTATACTGTTCAGAATATTTCTCTTGAATCAACTGAACCGTACCTTTATTGACATTCGCGTTAAAAGCACCACAAAGCCCTTTATTGGAGGTTACTACCACAATCAATACTTTATCCAGACTTCTGTTTTCTGTGAGAGGAGATAAAGCTTCCGCCTCAGAGGAATTTCCCTGAAGGTTGTCAATCAAATCCCTCAGCTTTCCTGCGTAAGGTCTCAGCATAATGATATTATCCTGAGCTCTTCTAAGCTTAGCCGCAGAAACCATTTTCATGGCCTTGGTAATCTGCTGCGTACTTTTAACGCTCTTGATACGATTGCGTATTTCTTTCAGGTTTGCCATTTCGTCAAGTATTTCCTAATCAGGCTTTATAAAGAGAGGAAACTTCGGCAGCCACCTGGCGGAGATTTTTCTCCACCTCATCTGTAAGCTTTCCATCCTTAATATCAGCCAAAGTCTGAGCGTATTTATTTTTCAAAAGATCCAGATAATTTCTTTCGAACTCTTTTACCTTGTCAACCGGCACATCATCAATCAGACCTTTAGTAGAAGCATAAATCACAGCAACTTGTTCTTCTACGGACATAGGCACATATTGGGCCTGCTTTAATACTTCCACATTGCGTTTACCTCTTTCAAGTTGGCGCTTGGTGGTTGCGTCCAAGTCTGATCCGAATTTAGCGAAAGCTTCCAGCTCGCGATACTGAGCCAAATCCAGCTTCAGGGTACCAGCTACCTTTTTCATGGATTTAATCTGAGCAGATCCACCCACACGAGATACCGAAATACCCACATTGATAGCAGGTCTTACACCGGAGTTAAACAATGCGGACTCCAGGAATATCTGACCATCTGTGATAGAAATAACATTGGTCGGAATGTAGGCAGAAACGTCCCCTGCCTGAGTTTCAATAATCGGAAGAGCTGTTAAAGAACCTCCGCCTTTAATAATGGGACGGAAAGACTCCGGAAGGTCGTTCATATTGGCAGCGATGCTATCATTGCTGATAATTTTAGCTGCTCTTTCCAACAAACGAGAGTGAAGGTAGAATACATCCCCGGGATAAGCTTCCCTTCCTGGAGGACGACGCAACAAGAGAGAGACCTCACGGTAAGCAACTGCTTGCTTAGAAAGATCATCATATACGATAAGCGCATGACGACCTGTATCTCTAAAGAATTCGCCGATAGCAGCACCGGCGAAGGGCGCATAAAACTGATTTGGTGCCGGATCTGAGGCAGGAGCGGAGACCACAATGGTATATTCCATTGCCCCATTTTGCTCCAGCGTTTTCACGATTTGTGCAACCGTAGAAGCCTTCTGACCGCAGGCAACATAAATACAATATACAGGCTTCCCATTTTTAAAGCCTTCTTTCTGATTGATGATTGTATCAATAGCAACGGCTGTTTTACCTGTCTGACGATCACCGATAATTAATTCTCTCTGACCACGACCAATTGGAATCATGGCATCCACTGCCTTCAAACCCGTTTGAAGTGGTTCATTAACCGGCTGACGGAAAATTACCCCCGGCGCTTTTCTTTCGATTGGTGCCTCATATAACTGACCTTGAAGCGGACCTTTTCCATCAATGGGTTCACCAAGTGGATTAATAACACGACCAAGCATCCCCTCTCCCACTTTAATGGAAGCAATCTGCCGGGTTCTTTTTACAGACTCCCCTTCTTTGATGCCTTCGGAAACCCCAAGGATTACCGCACCGACATTATCTTCTTCCAGGTTAAGGACAATCCCTTTGAGTCCGTTTCTGAACTCAATCAACTCCCCGGATTGTACGCCTGTCATGCCGTAAATACGGGCAATACCATCACCAACCTGAAGAACAGTACCTACCTCTTCCAAATCCGCACCTGAACGGAAGCCGGAGAGCTGCTCCTTTAATATTGCTGAAACTTCATCTGGTCTGACCTGTGCCATGTTCTTTAATTTTTAATATATGGATTACTGTTGAATTGCTGACTTAATCTTCTCAGAGACTCTGAGAAACTTTGATCGTATTGTAAATCTCCCGCTTTCAGAATAAATCCCCCTATTAAAGTAGGATCTATTTTTTCCACCAAAGAGATGGTTGTATTGGATTTACCCGCCTGACGGGCGAGAAGTTCCTGGATTTTAGTTAACAAGGAAGACCGAGTTGCTTCTGAAACCGGCCCGGCTGTAATAACCTGTACTTCGGTAATATTGTGCAGACGACGATACAACTGAATGTACTCTTCACCTATAGTGGCTAAAACTGAAGAACGATTTTTATGGGTAATCAGAGCAAAGGCTTCCATTACCAATGGATTCATTTTGTCTTGGAAGAGGGATTGTAAAATTTGCTTCTTCTTATCACCTTGAATCAAAGGACTGCGCAGCATCAGAACGAATTCCCGATTTTCCATACATACCGAACGGAAAAGCTCCATGTCGTCCAACACCTGCTTATCAATGCCTTTCTGGATAGCCAAATCCATGATGGCTTTAGCATACCTTTGGCCGATTCTTTCTGCTACCATATCAGTTAAATTGAATATCTCCGATTAACCGCTTCACAGTGGCTTCCTGCTCGGCTGCATCCGCCATTTTTTGCTTGAGTATTTTCTCTGCAATTTCTATAGACATACGACCGACTTCATTTTTTAATTCTGTAATCGCTGCCATCTTCTCAGATTCAATTTGTTTTCTGGCATTTTCCAGTGCACGAGCGGTTTCTGACCCGGCAGATTCTCTGGCTTCAGCCAAAATTTTCTCTTTTAAATCCCTTGCCTCTTTCAAGATTAAATCTCTTTCTTTGCGGGCCTCATTCAGCAATTTCTGATTATCCGCCTGAAGTTTAGACATTTCATCTCTGGCTTTTTCAGCAGCCTGCAATGAAGCTTCTATAGAAGACTCTCTTTCTTGAATAGCTTTCAAAATAGCAGTCCATGCAAATTTTCTTAAAATCAGGAACAGGATCAGGAAAAGAACCAGTGCCCAAAAAAACAAACCGAAATTAGGTAATACAAACTCCATAATTTATTAAGTGTCTTAACTTACTACTGTGTTGAATCTATGTGTCAGATAAACTCTGGTGTTCTCCGGTCCTGAGCCAATCGCCCGGAACCGGAGAATTTCAGAGGAATTACTTACCGCCGAGTACAGCCAACAGACAAACCACCTCTCCGAAGAGGGCAACCCCTTCAATGAAGGCTGCAGTCAAAATCGTAACACCGCGAATATCCGCGGATGCCTCTGGCTGACGCGCCATAGATTCTACTGCTTTGCCTGCCAACTGACCGATACCAAGACCGGCACCGATGGCAACTAAACCGGCACCGATACCGGCACCCATTACCCCAAAAGCTGCTTCTAACAACATATAGATTAAATTAAAGGTTACAAATTAATGATGTGCGTGAGCCTCTGCCTCGTGATGGTCATGTGAATGATCTTCCATCGCCTGACCAATGAATACAGCGGTTAACAAAGTAAATACATATGCCTGAACTGCTGCTACGAGCACTTCAAGACAAAAGACGAAAATACCAAAGGCAACCGTTAAAGGTGCGATGCCCAGCCCTGCACCAATACTACTGCCCCCTTTGCCAAGAATAAAGATTAACCCAATAAGCGCCAGGATCATCAAGTGACCTGCTGCAATATTGGCAAATAAACGCACGGTCAAGGCAAAAGGCTTGGTAAACATACCCACCAGCTCCACCGGTAACATGAGGAACTTTACAGGCAAGGGCACGCCAGGGAACCAAAAGATATGCCC
>CANHCC010000004.1 GCA_947459115.1 Bacteroidota bacterium
CAAGCGGATGCTTGCACCAAGCGGATGCTTGCACCAAGCGGATGCTTGCACCAAGCGGATGCTTGCACCAAGCATAATACCACTAGTATCCCCCTCCCAAAAAATAAAAACGCAACAGGCCTGTAAGCCGGGTTCTGTGTGTATAAAATACATGATCATCATTTGTCTAGGCTGCCTGTCACCAGTCAGCTCGATCGGCCTACCCTTCCCGGCGCACTTCCGAAGAAGCTTGTATAACGAGCCGCCATACGGGTTTCCCCGCCGGGATTTATTTGGCCTTTCAACGCCTGAGGTTTACCTGCCTGCCGGTCACCCGGACAAGCCGTGAGCTCTTACCTCACGATTTCACCCTTACCCCACCCGAAAGTAGGGCGGTATCCTTTCTGTGGCACTTTCTGTTCCCCAATCTTTTCAAATTGAAGACCTTCCCGTTAGGAAGCAGGCTGCTCTGTGTTGCCCGGACTTTCCTCCCCCGCCCAAAAGCGGCAGCGATGACCCGGCCTGTTGCAGCACAAAGGTAAGGATAATACGCCTGTGTCTCACCCGAATTGGATTCTAAACCCGAAATCCGGGGTTTTGTTTCAAAAAATCTTTTTACCTTAGACCATATTCCAAATCATGAAATCGGACAGGATTACAAATAGAGGTAGATCGGCGCTGTGCCTTATTGTGGAGACAAAGGGCTCTACTCCACGTAAGACGGGTACCAGAATGACGGTCTTTGAAGATGGCTCTATCGAAGGGACCATAGGGGGGGGCAGTTTTGAAAAGAAGGTCATCGAAGATGCTCTGGGTCAGTTGCGTGCAGGGCAACCCCGATTGTTTGAACATCACTTGCTTCAGGAGCATGAGATGTGTTGTGGCGGGAGTGTTAAGGTCTATATTGAACCCGAACCTGTTCGGCAAAAGTTATACATTTTTGGGGCAGGGCATGTGGGTAAAGAGGTGGCCGGGATTGGGCAACAGGCCGGTTTTGAAGTTAAGGTGTATGATGATCGGGAAGAATATATCCAACAAATTCAATTCCCCGGGGTAGAGTCATATTGTATGGATTTTATGGAGGCGCTTGCCTCTATTGGGTTTGATGAAAGATCTTATGTTGTTATTCTAACTTATCGGCATGACATAGATCGGGCGATATTGCGGTATTGTCTGGGGCAAAAGCGGGCGTATTTAGGATTTATCGGGAGTCTGAGGAAAATACTCGTGACACGCAAGATGATGCTGAAAGCAGGCGTTGCCACGGAAGCTGAACTAGATGAAGTGAAAATGCCCATTGGTCTAAACATTGGAGCGGAGACCCCGTTTGAAATAGCGGTAAGTATCGTGGCCCAATTGATAGAAGTTAAGAACCGGAATCAACTGACTGTGGCGAATCAGATACTAGACATCGAGCAGTGTCTGGCAAAGATGCCTGAAGCGGATCATGAGAAGATCGAGCATTCATAAATTCTGATATGATATAACTTTTTATCAAAGTTTGTTTAGATCTATTAAAACAAAACAGCACCCCTTTCGGCGTGCTGTCTTGCTTGTGAAAAAAATTGGGATTAACCTAAAATGGTCGCTTTCGTTGCGTCCAAAATGGCGAAGCTTTCTTCACGGGTAGGGGCTTCGGCATAGACCCGAAGGACAGGTTCAGTTCCTGAGGCACGAATCATAACCCAGGAATTTTCATCAAAAATAAATTTGTGTCCATCTAAGTCCCTTACTTCCTTAATGGTATATTTCCCGAAGCTTTTGTAGTGTCCTTCGTTGCAGGCTTTAACGATAGCTTCTTTCTGATCCTGACGGATGTGAAGGTCATAGCGCTGCACGGAGAAAGAACCAATCAGGGCATAGACTTCTTCGATTAACTGGGTCAGGGTTTTCCCGGTTTTGGCCATAAATTCAAAGAGCATCAGACCGATGAAAATACCATCCCGCTCAGGAACATGGCCTGTCACGGAAATGCCCCCGGATTCTTCTCCACCGGTCAGGACATTCTCATTGACCATGATTTCGCAGATATATTTGAAGCCGATTTTCGTGCGTTCAAAAGGCAAGTTGTAGAGGGCACAGAGTTTTTCCAGTTTGGCACAAACAGAAAAGGATACAACCACTTTACCACTTAATTTTTTGTAATGGTGGAGGTAATGCACCAGGAGCAGAAGTATATGATGGGAGTCCACAAAGTTGCCATTCTCATCATAGAGGCCAATACGATCGGCATCTCCGTCAGTAACAAGACCGATAGAGAGTTTTTCTGATTTGATTAAAGCGGCAAATTCTCCAAGGTTTTTTTCAATGGGTTCCGGGGGAACGCCGTTAAAGGAAGGATTGACCTCACAATGCAGGAGGCTGGCTTCCGGAAAGAGTTTGCGCATTACATTTTGGCCTGCACCATACATGGCATCATAGCCGATTTTCATGCCACTGTTGCGAATCGCATTAAGGTCGAAGGACTCTTTCATGTGATTGATGTAAAGTGCTTCGGCATCGTAGTATTCGATTTTTTTCTCTGCCACAAGGTCCGAGAACCGATTTTCGAAATTAACCGCATGGTCCGGAATGAGGGTTTCTACCTCTGCAACCATTGAAGGAAAAGAGGGGCCTCCAAAATGACCTTTCAGTTTATAGCCGGAATATTCCGGAGGGTTATGAGATGCCGTAATGATGATACCGGCGCTGAGTTGCTTGCGTACTGTGGCAAGAGAAATCATTGGGGTGCTGGAGAAGCCAGGTGTGATGAACACTTTTACCCCGTTTTGGGCCAGAATGTTGGCTGTGGTCTCTGCAAAGAGTTTTCCATTAAAACGACAATCGTAGCCTACAATGGCTGAGGGATTGGGGTAATTTTTTTTGAGCCATTCTGCGGTGGCGAAGGCGACACGACTCAGGTTCTCTATGGTAAACGAATCGGCAATGATTGCCCTCCACCCGTCGGTTCCGAATTTTATTTTTTCCATATATCAAGATTAACCTGCGAAATTAATAAAAGAAATGAAGGGTGTGGGGTAGAGAGTCGGCTGATAGCAACTTTTTGGGCGACAGATTTGTTTGGAAATTTATGTCAATTGTATGCTTTTGGTTTCGGCGTGATTTGCGCCTTCAGGATAATGCCGGATTATTTCATGCGCTTCAGTCCGGACATCCAGTTTTGCCCGTATTTATCTTTGATGAGGAGATTTTGGATAAACTTCCCAACAAAGAGGACCGTCGGGTTGAATTTATTTACGAGTCCCTCGTGCAATTGGACACGCAGTTGAGAGAACAGGGTTCAGGCCTATTGGTGATGAAGGGCAGTCCGGAAGCGGTTTGGAAGAAGATTATTCAGAAATATAGTCCTACAGCGGTATATACCAACCGGGATTATGAACCCTATGCAAGGCAAAGAGACGGGGAAATAAAAGCTCTGCTTGAAAGCAAAGGAGTTATCTTTCAAACTTTTAAAGATCAGGTAATATTTGAGGAAGGGGAAGTGACTAAGGATGATGGGAAACCTTATACTGTATTCACCCCCTATAAGCGGAAGTGGTTGAGTTTATTGACTGAGGGGCATTATAAAGCCTATGCCTCGGATAAGATAGGATCCGGTCAATGGTATCAGGGCGAAATTCCTTCCTTGATGGCATATGAGGGGACAGGCTTCAGGAAGAGCCTGGAGCAGAGTTTTCCGGATCGAAAAATTCCGGTAAAGATTATCGAACGATATGACCAAACACGGGATTTTCCTGCCATTGCAGGAACCAGTCGTTTAAGTGTTCATTTGAGATTCGGGACATTAAGCATTCGTAAGGCCGTTGAAGTTGGCATTCGTAGTAATGCTACCTGGTTGAGTGAATTAATATGGCGGGAGTTTTACATGATGATATTGTGGCATTTTCCCCATGTGGTGAAAGGTGCCTTTAAACCGGCCTATGATGCGATTCCTTGGGAGAATAATCCTGAGTGGTTTAAGGCCTGGTGTGAGGGAAAAACTGGGTTTCCGATTGTGGATGCGGGGATGCGGGAATTATCAGCGACTGGATTTATGCACAACCGGGTCAGGATGATTACAGCTTCGTTTCTGACAAAACATTTGTTGATTGACTGGCGTTGGGGAGAGGCCTGGTTTGCTGAGAAGTTGTTGGACTTTGATTTATCGGCCAATAATGGAGGATGGCAATGGGCTGCGGGGAGTGGGTGTGATGCGGCGCCTTATTTCCGGGTTTTTAGTCCGGATGCCCAGACGGAACGCTTTGATGGTAAAGCCGACTATATTCGAAAATGGGTCCCGGAGTATGGTACTTCAGAGTATCCTAAACCAATTGTAAATCATGCTGTTGCAAGAGTGAAGGCTGTAGAAGTTTATCGAAACGCCTTGAAAAACGATTGAAATCCGGTATCTTTACACGATTACTGCTGAAATATGAAGGATTTTAACGAAAAACTGCTGAAAATCATCGAGAGAAGAAATCAGCTTGCAGAATTAAGTTATAACGACAAGAAATACGATAAAATCGAAGATCAGCTTCACGATTTAGAGGATGAATTTACCGACGAATATGGGGAGCAGATGGAAGATATTATTCGTCAGATTCAGCATAAATACAATGCCTGGCAGGAGGTGTTGCATCCGACCGCGTACATCGCCCGGAAGTATGTGGAGAAGGTAGATGCCAATGGCAATAAAATTTACTCCGTTACCCGTCAGGATGGGGTAGGAATAGAGAATTCCGAGACGGGCGAGTTGAAACTGGTCTATGTGCCCTTACCCGCGAGACTGGTGCTGACCGGTCGCCATGGAATCCATGAGGTCTGGAACAGTAATCAGCCCGATCAGATTAATCTGATGTGAGAGCACGGGTCTTTTGCAGGCTGAGTGTGTGGATCATTTTGGGGGTTGGGGTATTGTCAGGCTGTAAAAGCAGTCATCAGGATTGTGATACGCCGGCAGCGGTGAGACATCGTTCAAGGAGTCAGGCAAGGCCGGGAGGAGGAGGTAAATTTCAATACCGACATCGATATGCCGGTCGTAAGGGGCCGGAATATCGGAGATACATACATAAACATTGGTGATGCATCGTCTATTGGCAGTAATCCTGCTTGGTACAGGAGTGCTTTTGTCTTCTTGTGGGGGAGGGCCTTCCGGTTGTCCCGGTGTAATGAGTACAGGGAATCGTATCCCCAAGAAAGCGAAGAGACCCAAATACGGCTTATTCCCTAAAAAGATGCAACCTAAGTGAAAGGGTCAGAACCTTTTCCACAAATCATAAATCAACTCATCAATCTGCCCTGAAAGGGCATTTTGTTCTGTCCGGCACTTTAGTGCCGGAAGGGCATTTTAGTTTGTCCGCCCCCTTCACTACCCAATTTTTTGATACACCCCTTCCAATAATTCCACTTTTGTCTTTTGGCTTGCACCAAGCAAATCTTCAACGGCCTGTTTTAACCCCTGATGAATTGCAGTGTCTTCAATGCCCTGAAGGTTTATCAGCACATTCATGCCTGCACCTTCAATGGCGGTAATGGCACATAAGACGCCAACTCCGGCATCTGTGATGGAGCTTGGGTTCCCATGCAGAATCATTTCTTTAAGAATGGGGAACACTTCAGCAGCGGTTTGCATAACCTGAAGGGGGATTTCAGCTGCATAAATATTGGCCTTTTGAATGGCTTGTTTGCGGGCAACTTTCTCTTCTTCTGTTGTTTTGGGTAGGCCGAATGCGGCCATAACTTCATTAAACGCCCGTGTATCTTCTTCGATCAGGAAGAGCAGTTTTTCCCGGATTTGCTGAGCCTTAAAGGCCAGTGCACTGAAGGTAGGGATGCGGTCTTCCCATCCTCTTTTTCCAGCTGCCAGGTTTGCGGTCATGGCGGCCAGGCCTGCGGCCAGACTGCCGCACAATGCCGATACAGATCCACCCCCCGGGGCGGGGGCTTCCGACGCGAGGACTTCGGTAAATCTGGATATGGTTAAATCGTTGAGCCCCTTTGTTGTTTCTCGGAGTTTGTACTCAATGATTTTTTCTTCGGCAACAAAAGGCCTGAGGTCACTCAGTCCCATGCTTTGTACTGCCATCTGAATCAGCTCTCGTTCAGATACCCCAATGGAGCGGTTTTGTTTTGCGAGATAAAATTTGCCTGCTTCAGTAAGGGCCGAAAGTGGTATCAGCCCGACTATTTCAGTCCCAGACACCCTTAAGCCTCTTTGAGTTGCAGATTTATTCACTTCTTCAAACGCCTGGTGTAGGGAGGTTACGGATAGATTGGTCAGATTCATCGAGACCTGAGCAAAGCCATATTCCTCGATGAACCAGCCAACGGCTTTGCATTCTTTGAGGGTTCCGGGAATGCGAACTGGTTCTCCCTTTTCATCTAATATGGGTTTGCCTGACGGTTTCCCGTTGTCGGTTTTTATTCTTCCGTTTTCTCTGACATCAAAGGCAACAGAGTTGGCCAAACGGACAGAAGCTGTATTCAAATTGAAATTCACCGCAGCCAAAAATTCTCTGACCCCTATGACGGTTTGTCCTGATTTGGCGTTGAATTCCGCTTTACCATAATCAGGTTTCCATTCAGGCTGTAATATCTTTTTGGCGAATCCCTCATATTCTCCGGAGCGAATGATGGATAAGTTTTTACGTTCGGTTGATTTCGCTGCGTATTCATACATATAAACCGGAATATTTAATTCCCGGCCAACTCTTTCACCCAATCGGTGGGCGAGCTCAACCGCTTCTTCGACGGATATTCCGGAGACTGGAATGAGGGGACAGACATCGGTTGCGCCCATTCTGGGATGTGCGCCCTGATGTCGGGTCATATCAATAAGTTGTCCAGCCATTTTGATAGCCTGGAACGCAGCTTCAATGACTGCCTCTGGGTCTCCGGCAAAAGTAACGACCGTTCGATGGGTACTTGCGCCCGGGTCAATATCCAGAAGTTTTACACCGGTTGTCTGGCGGATAGGCTCGCAGATGGCTTCTATGATTTTCATGTCCCGCCCTTCGGAGAAATTTGGTACGCATTCGAGGATTCGCTTCATAGAGCAAAAATAATGGGTTTTGGGGTAACCCTTCGAATTTTAAGAGATCCAATTTTTTTATAAAATTGTTTGATGGAGGTGTATATATAACATTCGCTTAACATTTCATGAAATTCAGGGTAATACCTTTGTCGTGTAAAGTTGTAGTTATTCTATATGGGCATTCTTCAGTTTTTTAATACTCAGGACAAGATTTTTGTTCCTTTATTTGTGTCGGTGACATCTAATTTGGGCGAACTTTCTGAAATACTTAAAAAAGTCATTGAAACACCTGTGGGTGAACGAGAGGAAATGGCCAAACAGGCTCAGGCTATGGATGCAAAGGGGGAAAAGCTCCTTCGTTCCATTATCAAGGAATTAGGCAAAAACTTTATCACGCCCTTCGACCGGGAGGATATCCATGATTTGGAGACGGCTATAGCTTCAACCCAGGATTTTGTTCATGGTTCTTTGAAGCGAATTCATCTATATCATGTTCAGGAAAATGATTCTCATTTCATTGAATTATCAGATCAGATTATTCTTGGTGTTTCAAAATTGCAACAGGCCTGTGAGTTGTTAATTAGTATGAAAAATGCCGCGCAAATCAAGAGTATTTGTCAGGAGATCAAGAAGATTGAACTTGAGGCAGATGCTATTTATGACAGGGCAACTACTGCGTTGTTTGAACAGGAGAAAGATCCGATTGCGCTGATGAAGAAAAAAGATATTTTGGAGGCTTTGGAAACAGCAACCGATAAAATTGACGAAGCGGCGAATATCATTCGGTCTATTTTGATTAAATACGCCTGATTCAAATCTTAACATGACTCTGCTTCTTGTAATTATCGTTCTGGCATTGGTATTTGATTATATCAATGGTTTTCATGATGCGGCAAATTCGATTGCAACTATTGTTTCAACGAAAGTTTTGACGCCAACTCAGGCTGTGCTTTGGGCTGCCTTTTTCAATTTTATGGCCTTTTTCATTTTTAAAGACCATGGGGTAGCCAACACAATAGCCAAAACGGTACAGGAAAGTTTTATTACCCTTCCGGTTATTTTTTCCGGATTGGTGGCTGCCATTATCTGGAATCTGCTCACTTGGTGGTATGGGATTCCTTCCTCTTCTTCTCATACCCTGATCGGTGGATTTGCTGGTGCAGCTCTGACACATGCTGGATTTAATTTTGCTGCGATTAATGCGGAGCCGGTGATTCGGACGGTCAGTTTTATTGTTTTGGCACCGCTTATCGGTATGCTCGTGGCTTATTTGGTTTCGGTATGGTTTATTTTTTCTTTCCGTAAATCGGTTTGGCCAAGTCTTCTCTCTTCTATGTTAATGGTCGGTGTAACTATCGTGCTATTTATGTTTATGGAAACGAATCCGGAGGTGATAAAATCTCATTTTGAAAGTCCTATTCTTCGGGTGTTATTTTATGAGAAGAATTTTAAATGGGTGCTTCTTGCGATTATTTTATATACCCTGGGAATCTTTACACTTTTCCTTAATCGAATGAACCATGCGAAGTCTAATGAGTGGTTTAGAAAGTTGCAACTTGTTTCTTCTGCTGCGTTCAGTTTAGGTCATGGGGGGAATGATGCGCAGAAGGTGATGGGGATTATTACGGTTGCTTTGATTGCTTCTGGTGAAATTGAAAAGTTTGAAGAGATGCCTGTGTGGGTACCTTTGGCATGTTATGGGGCCATAGCCGCGGGTACGATGAGTGGAGGTTGGAAGATCGTGAAGACGATGGGGACAAAAATTACTAAGGTTACGCCTTTTGAAGGGGTTGCTGCTGAGGCTGCGGGTGCTGTTACGCTGTTTCTTTCAGAGAATCTTAAGATACCTGTGAGTACGACTCACACGATTACCGGCTCGATTATTGGGGTGGGTGCTACTAAGCGTTTAAGTGCGGTAAGATGGGGTGTGACGACTCAGTTGTTTTGGGCTTGGGTTATGACAATTCCGATTTCTGCCGTTTTGGCTGCGCTGACTTTTATGTTGGTGTCTGCTTTTTCCTGATTTTTTAATTCTGCTGAATAGGGATTCTTCGGGACTAAATTTTAGTCTTTCATGATATACCGCTGGTTTCGTTTGTTATTCGGTTTTACAGATTTATTGAATATCTGACGATGAGCATATTGGGTTGTTTTTTTTGATTAATAGCTATCGTTTTTTTTTCTTACCGCAAGGGGCGCGGAGGGACGCAAGGTTTTATAAGGGGACGCGAGTGTTTTGACCGCAAGGGGCGCAGGGGGACGCAAGGTTTTATAAGGGGACGAGGATGGTTTTACCGCAAGGAGCGCGGAGGGGCGCAAGGTTTTTTTTGTGAGGGTAGGGGAATTAGGGGGGAGGAATGTATGGATTAATTTAACCCAAATTATGCATTAGAAAGTTTTTGCTCCCTGTGAAACGCGCAGAACTACTACTACTACTAAAGCTCAATTTCTGCACTTTTGTTTCTAAACGCTTTGCATTAGAAAAGGTGAGTGTGAAAACATTCTGAATCCCTTATTGATGTTGAGTTGCAGAAATAATCATCGACAATGAATAATCTGGGGTTAAATGTTATGGAATTTATCAGGGTACATTAAAACTTCTTGATGGACGACAAAATGTAGTAGATACTCCGGCGCACAAAAATTGAAGGGTTTATTTGGGCAATGGATAGAGTTAGGTTAGACTTGTGTTTTGGGTTGGATTTCCAGTCTTTTTAAGGGGTATGGGTTTAATTTTTTAGAAGTTTCTCGAATTGAGTTGAGAGGTGTATGGTTCTGAGGTTGGTATTAAGTGAGGTGTTTTTGGTCTTCCTATGAGGGTAATTAGCTTAAAGTGGTTCTATTGTATATTCGAAAGCAATACCTGGAAACAAAGTTTGATTAGCTATCAATAAAAAAGCCACCCCAAATGGAGTGGCTTTTTTATTGCTTTAATATTGGCTATTAGTGAGCGACAGTCATTTTACGGGTCAATTTCTGGTTGCCGGATTTTAGGCTGTAGAAATAGATACCGGAGGAATAAGTTGACAAATCTAGTTCAACAGAATTCAGACCACTGTTCAGGTTTTCTAAAGAACGAGCTTCAATAACTTGACCATGGATGTTGGTAACTGTAAATTCAGCGTTGCCACCATTTACTAATTCAAACTCGATACGGGTTCTGTCAGTACCTGGGTTTGGATAGTTTTGGCCAAGGTTGTTCACATTGCCATTGATTTCTGCTTGGTTAGAAACACCGGAATAGCCGGAGGTTACCAAACGAAGGGCGATGTCTTCAGCAGAACGGTTACGGCTGGCTGCCCAGTTACCGAACAATACTTCGTAGGTGCGGTAAGAGAAGGGAGGCTGATTGTCAGTAACGATGTATGTAGAATCTCCACCTTGAACAAATGAAATGTAAACACCTTGTCCGGCAGTCATTTGGATTGGAGGACTGATAGGAAGAGGCACAACAACTAAAGATGAAGCAGGAAGATTTGCTGCTGCAATGGTAGCAGTACCAAGACTTGTTCCAGCTCCGGGAGCGCCATCATTCAAATACATGTTAATAGTGAAATCACTGGGAACTGTAGTCGTGATTACATAAAGTTCAAGAGAGTCTATTTGTGCAGGATAAGCAGGAGGCTCGAAATATACCCCTACGCCATTACCAGCGCCAAAGCCACTGATGCCGTGAAGCGCCTGGTCGAATGGGGGCTCAAAACGATCGTAAGATAATTTAACAAAAGACTGACCACAGTCTACAACATTAAATTCTGTTTCAGCGCGGTTATTGCCTGTAGTAGCATCACCGGTTAAAGCCAGTTGGCTTCTGAGGAAATAAGATCCAACAGCTGATGGTGTATAGCTTGAGGTTTGAGATACCTGAACTTCCTGACCTGGAGTAAGACCAGCGGTGTAGGAGGTATTTAATACGGAACCTGCTACCGGTGTAAGGCTTCCGGCTGGGAATACTGAAGTCGTGCACTGAACAGCAGCAGAGATTGGTTGGTTACCCACATTTTTAATGATGGACATTGGGGTGTTCGGTACATTCAATGGTACGAAAATACCGCCATTCTCACCATTAAAGTTGGCTTCTGCCTGAACATCAGTTACCTGGAAAGTTACAGCAGATGGGTAGTAAAATTTAACAGCTGTGCTGGTGGTTGGGTAAGTGTTATTTGAAACTTGTAAGCCGATTTGACCAGTGATGTTTTCAATTCCAACAACCAATGGATTGGTTGCAGTGTTGTATCCATCATCCCAAATGCCATTTTGATCTTTGTATTGGAAAGTGATTGAAGAATCAGCTTTGCAAAGAATGACCTGGAAGGTATTGGTGCCAGCATAAGCAGAATTATAATAGAAAGGAACACTTTCGTAAGTGATAACCATACTATCAGCTGCAGTGTTGGTGTAGAGATAAACACGACCTGGGTTACCTGGCGCTACCTGACCTACAGAATCAGCAAAATTCAAGTCACACATCATTGGTGCGAGGAAATGATTTTGATTGACCGGGAAGGCAGTAGGCATTGCAGGGAAGCCAATGGTAGTAGAGGCAATATTGGCAATCGGAGAGAATCCGATGTATCCATTAGAGCCAATCCATACTTGTGTAGCATCCAGCCAATAGTAAGGGAAGTTGAAGCCGATGCTGAAAGGACCGACAACATTGTCATCAGCTAGTCCGGATACGGTAACAACACCCGGGGCGTTACTGATTTCTACCCAGTTGTATGCCGGGCCATTCGGATCATTGCTGTTTCTCCAGACATATCCGTAGGTATCCGGACCGCCACTGGTTTGTGCAATTACCCGAACCCCAAGCATGAGTGCAAGTGTGAGGAAGGATAAAACTTTTTTCATGATACTGTTTATTAGGTTTTAGAGTGAATTTTTGTGAATCCAAAGTTAAGAAAAATCCAGATAAGAATCCCATTTTCATCTATAAAATGAGGGATTTGATTACACAAGTTGGTAACTAAAGTCCATCAAAAATACCCCGGAAAGATTTTCCGGAAAACACCATGAAGACTTCTTTCTGGATTAAATTACACTTCCCGGTTGAGGTCCCAGTTTTCTAAATGGTCTGCAACCTTCCGTACAAAGCTCCCCCCGAGCATTCCATCTACCACCCGGTGGTCATATGAATGGGAGAGGAACATAAACTGACGAATACCAATGCTATCTCCTGCAGGGCTTTCAATTACGGCTGGTTTCTTGCGAATTGCGCCCGCCGCCATAATGGCTACCTGAGGTTGTAAAATCACCGGTGTGCCCATTACATTTCCGAAAGTTCCAACATTGGTGAGGGTATAAGTACCATCACTCAAATCATCCGGGCTGAGTTTGTTAATTCTTGCGCGGTTGGCGAGGTCATTCACTGCCGCTGCAAGCCCAACAAGGTTAAGGCGGTCTGCATTTTTAATAACCGGTACAATCAGGTTGCCGGAGGGTAATGCAACGGCCATCCCGATGTTGATGTTTTTCTTGTACAAAATATTGGTGCCATCGACGGAGATGTTGATTCCCGGGAATTCTCGAATGGCTTTCACCAATGCTTCCATAATCATGGGCGTAAAGGTGAGTTTCTCCCCATATTTCTTTTCAAACTCCTTTTTATTTTTATCTCTCCATTGCACAAGATTTGTTACATCCGCTTCTACAAAGGAAGTTACATGCGGGGACACATGCTTGGAATAAACCATGTTTTCTGCGATAATTTTCCGCATACGGTCCATTTCCACGATTTCCATTTCACCGGAAAAGGAGTAGGACTTTGGTTTGATTTCTATCAGGTTTCCGGTGCTGCTTGTCGCCGCAGGAGTTGCAGCAGTTGTCACAACAGGGGCCGGAGTGGATGAAATCACAGGCACTTGACCGCGATTTTGAACATATGCCAAAATATCTTTTTTGGTCACGCGTCCTTCAGAGCCCGAACCCGGAATCCGATCTAATTCATCCATCCCAATTTTTTCTTCCCTTGCAATATTGAGAACCAAAGGAGAATAAAACCGTCCGGATGCTGGTTTTTCCAAGGTAGCGACGGCTTGTTGGATTTGTTGCTGCACAGCTTGAACTGCAACTGGAACATTGCTATGAGTCGCACCATTGCTGGAACTGGCCGCAGGAATGGCCGATGGAGAGGCTGTGGGGGTATTGCCTCCGGCATCAGAGGTTTCGATTAAGGCAATAACTGTACCCACTGCAACTGTTTGGCCTTCTTCAGCAAGTAATTGAGTGATTTTGCCGGCCACCGGAGCCGGAACTTCAGAATCAACTTTATCAGTGGCGATTTCTAAGACTGATTCGTCCTGATCAATGGCGTCACCGGCCTTTTTATTCCATTTCAGGATGGTTCCTTCCATGATACTTTCGCCCATTTTGGGCATCACCATTTCTATAATTGCCATGTCCTTAATACTGTTATGCGCTGAATGAGGCCTCTTCTGAAGAGGTGCCCAAAATTACATTATTTATGGGAATTGCCGTAAGATAGACTTAAGAATTCCCGAGAGAATTCGGCAAGTTTCAATGGAAAATTTTCATGATACAGGATTTCTGCCTGAATTAAAGTTCAGAAAGGAGTTTTTTTCTCAGGGTTAATAAGGCACTCAGGACGCTGCGCTGTATATTTCTTTGACGATTTTGCTCAAATAAAAACGGATAAGCTTCTGTACTTTGCGCAGAGCTCACCCCAATCCAAACCGTACCCACAGGTTTTTCCGGACTGCCGCCCTCTGGTCCGGCTACGCCTGTAACCGATAAGCCAAAATCAGACTGACATACGCTACGGACCCCTGTGGCCATTTCCTTCGCCGTTTGTTCGGATACTGCACCATATTGGAGGAGCGTCTCTGAGGTAACTCCTAACATGGAATTCTTGATTTCATTGGCGTAGGCTATCACGCCCCCTTTCAGAACCGTAGAAATTCCCGGAATTTGCACCAGCTTGCCACTGATGTTTCCACCGGTACAACTTTCTGCCAGAGAGAGGGTTTTGCCCGAGGTCTTTAGAAGGGAAAAGATAATGCCTTCAATGGTTTCTTCATTTCTCCCAAACCCGGCAAGGCCAACCCTTTGTTGTATTTGATGGATAAATTCTATGAGCTTAGTCTGCAAGGTTTCCTCCTGCCCGGGTTCTGCCTGAGTGGTGAGTTTGACTTTGACAAGCCCGGGTTCCGGCAAGTAGGCAATGTTAATCGTATCCGGCAGAGATTGTTCTATGTCTTGAATTTGTAAAGCCAGTTCCGATTCCGGGATTCCGCCAACATGTAAAATTTCTTCCAAAACTACCGGCGTATGATAGCGTTGCTTAAGCAAGGGTAAGACCTGCTGGTCTATTAAGGCCTTCATTTCATAGGGGACCCCCGGAAGAGAAATAAGGATCTTGCCTTCTCGTTCTATCCAAAGTCCAGGGGCCGTACCCAGATAATTGGGTAGCACCTTGGCGCGAGAGGGAACATCCGCCTGGCTGGCATTCAATACATTTACCTCTCGTCCTCTTGCCGCCATGTAAGCTCGAATTCTCTCGTAAGTTGGCTCATCACGAATCCATTCTGATTCGCTCCAGGAAAGCAAGCATTTCTTTGTGACATCATCTTTTGTAGGGCCCAGTCCACCGGTCATAATCAGGATATCGGCCTTTTTAAGTAACAAATCCAGGCCTTGTAAAATGGCATCTGCATTATCTCCGACGGTCAGTTTTTGCCGTACTGAAATGCCCGCCATTTTTAGGCGCGCGGCAATCCACGAGGAGTTGGTGTCAGTAACGGAACCGGAGAGCAATTCCTCTCCAATGGGTAATAAGGCGGCCTGAATCATGATTCAAAAATACAATTTGAGGCGGATTCGTTCCGTTCAAGTTTGTAATCTTCATAATTAATATCTAAATTCACCCTTTAATCCGTCGCTATTCTTAAGAGTATGTTCAATAAAGTCACACTCGGAGTATTATTGGTTCTCCTTGCTAGTTCTGGAATCTTTTTCGCCTGTCGTGATGGGCGTAGGACTTATCCTATTGTTCCGCCCGAGGAGCAAACGCGTGCTTACTTAAAAATAATTAATACAGCTGCTTCTTATCCCCATCCTCCGGGATCCGGCAATCATAATCCTTCCCTGGATTTTAAATATGAAACATACAACTCTTCCGCTATCATCGCCAGGAATCTCAGATTCCCGGGTGGGTGGCCGATTCAAGGTTATGCCAATCTGATTGAAGCAGGTGTAAATGTTGATTCTAATGGTATTGGTAAGTTATTTTTGTCTGCTAATCTCAATCAAACCTGGGTTGAATTAATGAAAAAGCAGGAGATGAGATTAGAAGGCGAGAAGAAGCACACCGCCTGGGTTATTGATAGTGCCGAAACCCTGATTATGCGGCAGACTTTTGATTCCTATTCATTTTCAGATACTACAGCAGCTGTCAGGTTTTATCATGCAAATGCCTACGAAATGGATAGAGACCTGATGATTAAATTTAGGTCGCCCAGAGTTACCGGTGATACCTGTGTTTTTGGGGTAGATTCTATCTTTCAAAACAACTGTACATTTGCTCAGCAAACTCCGTTCTATGAATTAAAGGGTAACAGAACTTACGATTTGTTCGTGATGAATCGGGATTCTACCACCACTTTATATTCCAAATCAGGTATAACCCTTTTGCCTAAAGCGGCTTATGCCTTATTTTATTACAAGACCAGTTCAGGGGCCCGGGATTTTCAGTTGATTCGGATAGAATAAGTTTACAATTTTTTATGGGTAATTTGGAACAAGCCTGTTTTGTTACAGGTATTGGTACAGGTGTAGGTAAAACTTTTGTTTCTGCTGTATTATGCTCAGGTCTCAAGTCTCTCTACTGGAAGCCTGTTCAGGCAGGACGAGATCCGGAATCTGATACTGAAACAGTGAAGCGCCTGACTGCACTGGGAGATGAACACTTTTTGCCGGAATTCAAAATCTTGCAAACCCCATGTTCTCCGCATGAAGCAGCTAAGATAGAGGGCATTCGATTGAATCCGGATGAGATACATTTACCAACTCCTGTCGGCAAGTTTTTATTGGTAGAAGGGGCTGGAGGAATATTCGTGCCATTGAATGATGAGACCCTTTATATCAGTCTGGTCAAGCGTTGGAATATTCCTGTTGTGGTAGTGTCGGCAAATTATCTTGGCTCAATTAACCACAGCCTCCTGACTTTAGCAGCAATCAAGGATCAGCAGATTCCTATTAAAGGCATCATATTTAGTGGCGTTGCAAATCCGGAAAGTGAGAGAGTAATAGAGTCTTATTCCGGATGTAAGGTGCTTGGTAAAATTCCTTTCATCGCCAATCCGGATGTTGTTGCAGTACAATCTGCTTTTCAGAAATATATTTCCTGGGAATGAAGATTTTTTAATCTTTGGTTTTGGAGACCTCCAAATTGAAAAGGGTGTGAAGCCCAGCGATGAGTTGGTCGGCCTCTCCTCTTTTACATGCCTCTTTTAGTTGAATGACTGGAAGTTTCATAAATTTCTGAACCAGATTTTTAGTGATTTCTTCCACAATTCTTATTTCCTTTTCATCCAGATTTTTGAGATACCTGGCAATTTCCTCTTTACGGAGATTTTCAAGGGCTTCTTTCAGAAGATGAATGGTAGGGGAGAGGGTGAGCTCCCGACTCCAGTTTTGATATCCTGCAATTTCTTCCTGAATAATTTTTTCAACTGCCGGAATGGATTCCAATCTTTTGGATAAAGCTTCTGAGGCGCGAACTTGAATTTCGTCTATATTGAAAAGTACCACGCCGGGGATTTGCTCAACATCCGGATGAATGGATCTTGGAACCGATAAATCAAACAAATACTGGTGGTGTAGCAGATGTTGTGAATCCAGCAGGCTATGCGTCAGAATAGGTTCACTGGAATTGACAGCAGAAAAAATAACATCAAAACTTCCTGCCATTTCAGCTAATGCCTCAAAAGGCAGGGTAGGAAATCCTGTTTCTTCGCTAAGTTCATTCGCTTTCGCCTGACTTCTGTTCATCAGGGTAACATTCCGGAAACTGGAGTACTTAAGGTTTCTTGCGACATCCCCTCCTATTTCACCGAGGCCTATAACTAAAACCTTTGCTTCTGAGGGGTCTGCTATGGTAATTTCAGCGGTTTCTACTGCGGCATAACTAACGGAAGCTGCTCCGTCCCGGAAGTTGGTTTCGCCCTGAACACGCTTATTTGTGTGAAAGATTGTGTGCAGCAAGCGATGTAAGACAGGACCGGCTAGAGTGAGTTCATGACTAATGGAATAGGCTTCTTTGACCTGGTTGGATATTTGCAGATCTCCTACGACACCGGATTTCAATCCCATTGAGACCTCAAAGAGATGATGTATCGCCTGATCGCCTTCAATTATATCAAAATAGCGGAGGTATTCTTGAGTAAACGAAATGCCTTTTTCTATGAGTAATAAACGAATGATGTGTTCGTAGGAAGCATCATTCCCAACATAATAAACTTCAGTACGATTGCAGGTGGACAGAATCATTAACTCTATCGGTGTGATTGCATCTTGAATCGTAAGCATAAGCCTTCTGATATCCCCGGGTTTAATGTAAATCAGTTCCCGGATTTCAACTGGGGCTTTTTGATGCGATAAACTAATAGCCTGAAGCGTTGTATTCATTTCTGATGCAAAATTAACCGGATGAATGTTGATATGCAATTTAGAGCGCAAATTATCGTGTCAAAAACACAAAATACATGATTCATGTCATTCTTTCCTTGACGGTTCAATGACAAGCTTGTTCAATGTTTTGCCTTTGATATTAAACTACTAACAATAATCAGAAGAAGTTTGTTAATTTCGGGATATGAGTTTTAGAGATTTATGGCGTTCCTGGTGGATATGGATGGTGGTAGTAACCGCGCTGGTACTTGTTTCTCTAAGTTTGTGGTATTCTAATTATTTGGTGACCCGCTTATCAATTGAAGAAGAAAGACGGGTGGAATTATTGGCAAGAGCGCAGGAATTTATTGGTTCTGTGGAAGATGAGAGTTGTGAATTAAATTTTATTCTGGAAAATATCCTGAAAGGAAATGAGTCCATTCCTGTGATATTTGCAGATTCAGAGGGAAATGTTTTGGAGCATCGCAATATCTTGGATTCTACCTGGGTTGGAGAGGCGCGTGAACTAAAGTTAAAAGAGGCATTGGCCGAGATGAAGAATTCCGGAATACCTCCGGTACCAATCCGACTTGGTTCAGGGCAGGATGTGGAGCAGGTAGTATTGTATGTGTATTATTCAGAATCCTGGTTATTAAAACAGTTGAGATGGTATCCTTACATCCAGCTGGTGGTAATTGGCGTGTTTATTTTGTTTGTGTTTATTGGGTATGCCTTGGCCAAGCGAAGTGAACAAAATAATATTTGGGTGGGCATGGCCCGGGAAACCGCCCACCAACTTGGTACACCTATTTCCGGTATGATTGCCTGGGTGGAACTGTTGAGACTTCCTGTGGTCGAGGAAGCCGATCGGCAGGAGTATTTAAATGAATTAGAGAGAGATATTTCCAGGCTTCGGAACATCGCAGAGCGCTTTTCCCGCATAGGATCTTCCCCGGATTTACATCCGGAATCTCCTGCTTTATTGTTGCTACAATCCGTAGAATATGTTCGAAAACGTCTCCCCAAGAAAGCTGAAGTTATTTTCGAATCAACGATTTCAGAAAGTGTAAAGGTCCCCTTAGATGTTAACTTGTTTGGATGGGTCATTGAGAATTTGGTAAAAAACGCATTAGATGCTTTGCCTGATGAAAGAGGAAAGATTCAGATTCGTATCCTAATTGGAAAAAAAGGGGATGTTCTAATTGAGGTGGAGGATAATGGCAAGGGGATTGCACCAAGGCATCTTTCCAGAGTGTTTGATACGGGATTTACCACCAAAAAGCGTGGATGGGGTTTAGGTTTAAGTCTTTCCAAAAGGATTATTGAGACTTTCTTTAAAGGTCGTATTATGGTTTATCGGTCTGAACCCGGTGTTGGTACTGTTTTCAGGATTATCCTCCCGGTAAGCAGCTTACCGAGGTTGGGTAAGTAACTTACCGAGGGGGGTAAGCAGCTTACCGAGGTTGGGTAAGTAACTTACCGAGGGGGTAAGTAACTTACCGAGGGGGTAAGTAACTTACCAAATGGATTTAATCCCTAATTTTACACCCAGTATGGGCAGAGTGTTAGCAATTGATTACGGGGCGAAAAGGACTGGGCTTGCCTGGACGGATGCCTTGAAATTTATTGCAACTGCGATAGGCTCCTTTCCAACCCACGAATTACTGCCTATGTTGGATGAAAAAGTAAAAGAAGGACCGATTGAATGTATTGTGTTGGGCTTCCCCAGACGCTTTAATCTGGAAGATACACACAATACACAGGCGGTTCTAAAATTCGCAGAAATTCTGAAAGCAAGATACCCTGAGGTTAAAATCGATTTATACGATGAAAGATTTACCTCTAAGATTGCAGCCAATACCCTTGCGGAAGCCGGGGTAAGCAAAAAGAAAAAGAAAGAAAAACAGCTCATTAATTCGATAAGTGCGGTACTTATCCTACAAGACTATCTTCAATACACCTCATGATATTACCGGTTTATTTATATGGCTCTCCTGTGCTGAGAGAAAAAGCCAAAGACATCACTAAGGACCATCCTAATTTAGACAAACTCCTTGCAGACATGTTTGAAACCATGTACAACGCGTCCGGTGTAGGTCTTGCCGCCCCTCAAATAGGCAAAGCAATTCGCCTGTTTATTGTGGATGGTAGTCCCATGGATGAATCCGAGGAAGGAGGCGAGGATACACGGGATTTTAAAAAGGTATTCATCAATCCCATTATCACAAAAGAAACAGGGGAAGAATGGCCGTTTGAAGAAGGTTGTCTAAGCATTCCGGCTGTTCGGGAGGAAGTGTGGCGGCCTGAAACGGTCGAAGTGACTTATTTCGATGAAAATTGGACGAAACATACGGAGATATATTCCGGTATTAAAGCCAGAATTATTCAGCATGAATATGATCATATTGAAGGAGTCTTATTTACCGACTATGTTACCGGTTTGAGAAAGCAATTGTTAAGAGGTAAGCTCAATAGGATTATAAAAGGGCAATCTTCTGCTTCTTATCCAACCAGACTCCAGGCTAAAAAATAATTTGTTCTCTATTCTATCCTTTAGAATAACAAACTGAAGCAATCTGATCCAAATAAAAAAGCCAATCGTGAGATTGGCTTTTTTTATTAAGTCTTATGAAGCGTTCCTTTTACTGCTTGATAAATTTCCCACGGTACACTTTTTCTTTAGTAGAATACCTTATCCAATAATATCCGGAGGTAAGGGTTTGTATGCCTAATTGCATTTTATTTCCATCTACAATCATGTGTTCCACTGCGATGCCTTTGCCATTTACATCCGTTATTTCAAGTAACCCATCTTCTCTGACATCCGGAAGGGTAAAGAAAACAAAGTTTTCCGATGGATTAGGATAGAGTTCTAAGGTGTTCAAATGCTCCATATCCTCATTACCAGTTGTGCCAATGGTCACGGTTTGATAGGAAGTGTCGTTTTTGCAGGTATTGAAAGCAATCAGACGAACATTGTAAGTTCCGTAGGCAAGGTAAGTGTGAGAAGGATTCACCTGAGTGCTTGTATTCCCGTCTCCAAAGCTCCAATTGTAGGCAAATGCCTCTGAAGATTGATTCGTAAACTGAACCTGAACCCCATTGATGGATTTGCTGAAATTCGCTGTAGCAGGAAGGGTTGTCAGAATAGTAATGGTATCCGTCGAGGTACATCCCCCATTGGTAATATTCCAGGTGAGAACTACGCTGTCTCCCAAAACAATACCTGTGACCTGAGCGTGAGGTTGGTGGGGATTAACCAGGCTAACAGGGCCATACAAAATATCCCAGTTTCCGGTTCCAACAAGTGGCGTATTCCCTGTCATTATCTCTATGGTATTACAGGTGGTATAATCTAGTCCAGCATCCGCAGGTGTTGGGGGGAGAGTTCTGATAACCGTTACTTCATCAAACGAGGAGTAGCAGGTTCCATTATTTATATACCATCTGAATACATTCACGCCATTTCCAATGCCTTGAACAGGGGAGTTATAGTCGGTAGGATTGGTAATATTGCCCGTACCTGAAATGAGAAGCCAGCTTCCCTGACCGATTGTTGGGATATTCCCGTCGAGTGTTGTGGAAGAGGTACAAATCTGGAAATCTACCCCTGCATCGGCAATCGTGGCGGGGGCAAGGTATTCAATAGTTACTGTGTCACTGGTCACACACACACCATAGAAAACAGTCCAGACCAATTCGTTTTGGCCTTCATCTAATCCGGTAACCATTGTATTGGCATTAGTTACACTGTCGAAGGTTGCATTTCCTGAACTAACAGACCAGATACTGGTACCGGCAGGGGGAATAACCGCATTGAGCATGGCTGTATCCGTACATACAGACTGATCAGGGCCTGCATAAAATGGAGAAGCATATTGGCCAACCGATACAATTACCAAGTCAGAAACCTGGCCACATGCATTAGAAACCGTCCATCTGAGGGTGTTGTTGCCTACAGCCAGGCCATTAATGGTGGTGTTTGGGTCCGTAGGATTGACAAATGTTCCTGTTCCTGAAATCAGTGCCCATGTTCCTGTGCCGGAACCGGGGCTACTGCCAGATAACAAAGCGGATTGTAAGCAAATGTTTTGGTCAGAGCCTGCATTTACTCCGGTAGGGAGGGTTTGAATGGAGACATTAATTGTATCTCGGTCAATGCACCCACCATTGGTAACAGTCCAGATGTATTGATTAAGCCCATTTCCTATGCCTGATACAGCGCTGGTTGGTGAGGCAGAATTGGCAAAGTTTCCACTACCGGTTAAGACGCTCCATTGCCCTGTGCCATTCAGAGGAGTCGCAGCTCCAAGGTTTGCTGAGGTTGAACAGGTAAATACATCAGAACCAGCAATGGCACTAACAGAAGAAGAGTCTATTATGATGGTTACATCGCTGGTGGAAGTACAATTTAAGTTGGTTGTGGTCCATCTGAAGACATTGGCTCCCACAGTCATGTTCAGAATGTCAGTGGTAGGACTTGTGGGGTTAACAATATTTCCATTTCCTGAAACCAAAGACCAAAGACCGGTACCTACGCTGGGGGTATTGGCAAACATCTGTGTGCTATCGTTGAAGCAAATGGTTTGGTTAGATCCGGCAATGGATGGGGTAGGACCATCATTTTGAATGGTTACATCTGAAGTGGTTGAACCACAAGAATTCGAAACTGTCCAGCGGAATGTATTAATTCCCGGACCTATGTTCGAAACGGCTGTGGTTGGATCATTGTTGTTTACAAAAGATCCTCCCCCGGTAACGGCAGTCCAGGTTCCGGTTCCAATGGCAGGTGCATTTCCTGCAAGGATAGTGTTCGGACTACAGATGGTTTGATTGGCTCCTGCTACAGAGGCACTTGGAGGACCATAGGTGATTGTTACATCTGAAGTACTTGTGCAAGTACCATTCGTAGTGGTCCATCTGTAAACATTGATGCCAATTCCAATTCCTGTCGCTGCACTAGTTGCTATGGTTGGATTGGTGAAGGTACCTGTGCCAGAAACTACCGACCATGCGCCGGTTCCAATAACAGGTGCTGTTGCACTCATATTGGGTATGGAGGGCACACAGGTTGTTGCATTTACACCTGCAATGGCCGGGGAGGGACTGTCATTAATGATTGTGACATTTGAGGTGGCTGAGCCACATGCCGTGGTGGTGACCGTCCAACGGTAAACATTGGTTCCCTGCGGAATGTTGGTGACGCCCGTGTTGAATGTACTGGTGCTGCCAAATGTCCCGGATCCGGTTACAACCGACCATGCACCCGTTCCTACGGTTGGATTTGTGGCGGCCATTGTAGCTGAGCTTCCACAAATGGTTTGATTTGCACCCGCTACCGAAGTTGGGGCATCCGCTAGAGTAACGGTATATTCCTCCCATTCTCCGCCGTCAGTTGTATTGGTACTGCTGGGGTAATAGGTGGCTGCACATGACAAGACATTTGGCGTAATGCCGGCAACGGACAATACGCGCATCCTTACCTGGCCGGTGACCGCTCCCAAGGGTACGGTAAAGTTTCCGGTACCGGGTAGGAGAGAAGGAGCAGTTGGGACTAGCACATTTTCGCCGGCATCATTAAAGTTGCCGTTGTTGTTATAGTCTATCCAGGCTGCTTTGCCCTGAGCTAATCCTAAAGAACTAATGCTGATGTTGTAAACACTGCCTTTGCATAGCGTGGTGGTTGCATTCGGGAAATATTGATAGGCTGTATTGTTATTGTAGGTAGAGTTATTGTTAAGGGTATTTAAGGTTACATTGTTGATGTAGTCCAGGGTAAAGTCGCAGGTTTCGTTGAAAGGGACTGCACATTCAACCGTGGTTTGAATAGTGTTAGAGTATGCTACGCAGCCTCCATTCACCAGGCGAGCTCTGGCAAACATGGTAGAGTTGTTTTGAGAAGTAACAAAGAAATTGACACTGGTTGCGCTTGAACCACTGGAGAGCCAAGGGAGCGTATTGAAATAGTATTCCCAATCAATTGTGCCTGTATGACCCGTAAGTCTGAACACAACGGAGTCGTTCGACACAATGCTCGATCTGGAGGTGGTAGCTGTTCCTCCAACTGCCGGTATAGAACATGGCACTTGTCTTACCGCGATGTGCGAGCCATTTGTCGAATTGCCTGCACAATTCAATTGGCTGACTAATACTCTGAAAACACCGGTGGATGAGGCTGCCCAGCTAAATTTTGAAGCTGTTCCGCATCCAGGTGCATCATTGTTGAAAGTCCCAATATAGACACCCGCATTGCTGTTCATCGAGATTTCAGTGTCATAGGTATTGGCCCCTCCATCTGTGGAGCAAAACGAAAACTCATAAACATTACCGGCTACTGCATTGAATTGCAGGTATTCTCCCCCCCAAATGTCAAAATAGGTTGTCCAGGTGGTTGAGATGTTAATCGGCGTAGTATTATAGGCAGATCCACCCTGGCATTGTGCATTTGCATTTTGCCATGGAGTTATCCAAATAAATACCAGGAGCAAAACGGGTAATAAAGTATTAGTAAAGCTTCTCATGTGAAAACTAAATGATTTTAAATTTATGCAAGCAAGCCCTCATTTCGAGGATTTCACTTCAACAGGTAAAAATAATCAATTCTTCGCGTTTTAGCAATAAAACATCTTTTTCAACGGTTTTATATGAGGTCTGAATGGGGTTTGTTATACCTTTGTCCATATGTCTAAGTCGGATTTTCCATTGATAAGGGGGTATTTTCCTGAATTTTCAGAAATTATTCTTGAAAAATTCTCAATAGCTAAAGCCCTTTGGATAGATTGGAATTCCAAGGTCAATCTCGTCTCCAGAAAAGACCTGGAGTTTTTAGAAGAGAAGCATATTTTACATTCTCTGTCCATCGCCAAAGCTTATTCTTTTCCTCCCGGTACACGATTTTTGGATGTTGGGACGGGTGGAGGCTTCCCGGGGATTCCAATGGCCATAGCCTTTCCGGAATGTCAGGTTATGATGATTGACTCCATTGGAAAAAAAATCCAGGTGGTCAAAGAAATTATTCAGGCAACGGGTCTTCAGAATGCTTCTGCTTTTGTTACTCGGTCCGAAGATTTTTCCACACCGACAGATTTTGTGATTTCCAGGGCGGTAACCCGTATGAAGCCATTCATTCAACAAAGTGGGCATTTAGTAGATAAAACTAAAAACCCCCTTTTTGATGGCTCTACTTATCCCAAAAAGGGATATATTTATCTTAAAGGCGGTGATCCGGAGGGGGATCTGGGGGCAGAATTGAAGGAAACCGGTAAGCGATATTCCATGCTTCCCTTGAAAGATTTGTTCACAGAATCCTTTTTTGAAACTAAATTCCTTGTACATATCCCTTATCCCTGATAAATTTGTACTCTATTAATAATTAAGATTCATCATGGTTGAATACATTCCTTTAATTATTCTCATCGGGCTCGCCCTTTTTCTAGGCTTATTGCTGACGAATTTATCTGCATTGGCTGGTCCACTCAGGCCCAACAGAATCAAGTATTCTCCCTATGAGAGTGGGATGGATCCTGTTGGAACTGCGAGAGATCGTTTTTCCGTGAAGTTTTACCTGGTAGCTATGTTCTTTATCCTTTTTGATATCGAATTGGTGTTTATGTACCCATGGGCAACTCAATACAAGCAATTAAATGAAATGGGTCCTTTTGGGTTCATTGAGATGTTAGTCTTTGTCGTGATTCTTTTTGTTGGATTTATCTATCTGCTTAAAAAAGGCGGATTAAAGTGGGATTGATTTTAGTTTAATGTAGTCAGATTATGGGAATTGAAAAGGCACTTGCACAAAATGGTTTTTTGACCACAACGGTTGATGCAGTAACAAATTGGGCCAGAGCGAATGCTTTATGGCCAATGCCAATGGGCCTTGCCTGTTGTGCTATTGAAATGATGGCATTTGCCGGTCCTAAATTCGATGCTTCTCGTTTTGGAAGTGAGGTATTTCGTTTTTCTCCCAGACAAGCGGATCTTATGATTGTCGCCGGATGGTGCTCTTATAAAATGGCTCACTCTGTTAAGCGTGTCTGGGATCAGATGCCCGATCCTAAATGGTGTATCGCTATGGGCGCCTGCGCATCTTCCGGTGGGATGCACCGCGTTTATGGTGTGGTTCAGGGAATTGATACTTTTCTTCCGGTCGATGTGTATATCCCCGGATGTCCCCCAAGACCAGAAACCGTTCTGCATGCGCTTCAAACCATACAGCAACAAATTATTAAAGAACATTCTATCCTTCAGGATTAAAATTCTAAAAGGCCGGTTCATCCGGCCTTTTCTTTGTTCAGGCAATCCCCAATTTTTGCGATTCTGATTATGGCTTTTCAAATATTTTCGGATTTGGATTCCTCTATCCCCCTGACGCGTCCGGATTGTCTGTTTGATGACTATACTTTTTTTAAAAGGCATGCAGGCCATTTCCCTCATTCCATTTATGTTTTTAATACTGAAATTGAAGAAGGAGCCGGGTTGTTAAACATCAATAATGCCTTTTATCATCCCGGCAGGGGGAGTTTTGGATTATTGCCCTTGAATGGAAATTCCTTTAATTCTCCATTGTTATTGCTTCAACAGCCCGTATATACCACTTCGCCCCCCGAACTTTGGCTGAATCACTTTCAGTCGGATTATATCGAACGATTAACTGCTAATGGGTTTCTTCTGTTTATGGAGGAACCATCCTTTTTGATTGAAGTTAAAGAAGAAGTACTAAGCCTCAGAATGGATAGAGGAAATGTGAAAAGACTTAACAAAGGCATACGATTGGGGGTTGAAACTTCCTTGGATGTTACCTGGGAACCCCTATATCAATTGCTTTCGGAGAATCGTGCACAAAAAGGTGTCAAATTGGCTATGTCGGAAGCAGAAGTAAACTTTATGATGCAGCAGTTTCCCACTGATTGCTTCTGGTTTTCCACCCGAAAAGATGGGGAGGTTATTGCCTCTGCATTTGTGCTTCAATCCTTACCCGGATGCTGGCAGGTAGTTTATTGGGGACATCGCCCGGGTACTGAAGACTTAAGTCCTGTTACCTCTTTGGCAAATTCCATTTATGAAGCGGCCCGTCATCGGGATATTCTGTTCCTGGATTTGGGTACGGCTAGTCTGGAGGGGAAACCCAATCAAGGTCTGATTCGATATAAACAAAATCTGGGGGCTGTTCCTTCCCGAAAAGCTACCTTTGTCAGACATGCTTCTCAAACATGAGTAGAGATTTAAATCAATACAGTAAGGCCTATGCCGCC
Organism: Bacteroidota bacterium; assembly: GCA_947459115.1. Lineage (GTDB taxonomy): Bacteria > Bacteroidota > Bacteroidia > J057 > RFSG01 > CANHCC01. The sequence continues at coordinate 26,869 of CANHCC010000004.1, forward strand.
CAGCCTTTTGAACCGGTAATGGTCAAATATCGGCGAATAAGAACTCTGGAAATGCTGGGTGATGTTTCTGCTTGTCGCATTTTGGAAATTGGCTGTGGTTCGGAACCTGCGTCCGCCTGGATTCCGGTTTATCAATCCCTTACGATTCTGGAACCGGCAGAGGCGTTTTTTCAGTCCGCCCTTGTTCAAACCCAAGGATTCGAAAAGGTGCATGTCATTCATTCGAGTGCTGAAAATATTCAACATTTGCCTGAAGCGCCTTTTGATGTGATTTTGCTGAATAGTTTATTACATGAATTGCAACATCCTGACATTCTGTTAAATGCACTTCATCCCTGGTGTCATGCAGGAACACGAATACTCATAAATGTGCCCAATGCGTGGTCTTTCCACCGCCAATTGGCGGTGAAAATGGACTTGATACCATTCCCGGAATTTCTTTCCCAGGCCAACCTGACCTTTCAACAAGCCACTGTCTTTAATACGAGTAGCCTGAAAGCGTTGTGTGAAGGGTGTCATTATGAAGTTCAGAATGCTCTTACCTCATTTATCAAACCTTTCACCCATGCTCAAATGCAGGAAATGTTGGACAAGGGTCTCCTCTCAGATAATTTATTGGAGGGGTTATATCAAATGAGTTCTGAAATGCCAGATGCGGGAGCAGAAATATTTTTTCTTTTAACTCCTGCAAAATGAAATACAGGGTGGTTGTCATGGGATCTCAGCCGGCAGCTTTGGTTTCTGCCTCTGAACTTCAGGCAGCAGGTGAAGATTTTATCTGGTTGAAAGGTCCCGCACCCGGTGGGGGGATTTTTAGAGGAATTCATTTTGCCGGTCGAGATTGGGATGCCGGGATGAATCTATTGGAATTTACCGCCCTTAAAGACTCAACCTCCGGGGAGATAACTTCTTATTCCCCTAAAGTGCGGTATGATTATGTTAGGTTTCTACCCCAAATCCGAGCGTGGCTGGAAAAGCGTATTCAAATCAAACAGGTGCCAACCCCGGAAATGTACTTTAGGGGTCAAGCGCTGCCAGACTTTTTGATTTCAAACCATTCGGCGTTTTTTCAAAAATTGCCTGAAGAAATTCGGTCTGAAATTTTTGCATTTGTAAGTCGGGTGTCTTTGTCTAATCCCCTTCATGCCAGGTTTAAGCATGAAAATCCCACGAGTTTTGAGTCTGTTTCCTATCGAGAAGTTGCATATGCCAATCATGGTGTTTGGCTTCAGCAAAATTTGATTGAACCTTGGCTGGAAAAAATTACTTCCGGCGATGGGCTTCAGATTCCTGCCCTGTTTCATCGTCAGGCCTGGGCACCCTTGTTTTATCCGGAAACCCTTCAGCGTTTTTTACAAGATCCTGCCTATCAGTTGCCTCCCACAATTTTTGAATATCCTCAGGGCGAGGGATTTGGTGCCTGGATGCAGCGGGAAGAAGCGGATTTGAAAGATAAACTCGATACCTCGAATTGGAAAAGTATATCAAGGACGCCTTCCGGATGGACAATCCACACAGAACATAATTCTTATGAATGTCAGCACCTGGCTTATACCGGTGATTTGAGTCAGTTTCTGGAATTGTCAGGCCGCAAGCAGGGCAACACCTTACGGAGAGGCAAATTGGGTTTTATTGGTATTTATCTGAATCAGAAAGATTTGCTTAAAGAAACTTCTGTCCTGAATGTTCCGGAAAAAGATTTTGCCCTGTTTCGTCTGATGGATCAAACCTTATGTGCCGGCTTAGATTCGGAATCTCATTTTATCCTTGGGGAGTTTGCTCAAAGTGTTCCCGAAGAATCAGAAGTTCGCAAGATTATGGAAGAATCCGGCTGGATTCGGGAAGGAAGTGAAATTAAAATAGCGGGAAGTCTGGGTCCGGTTTCTGCTTTTGTCATGCCGGAGTTTGAAAACCTCAGGATTTTCCGGAATTTGCAGGAGGAAATGGAATCCCATTTTCCAAATTTGATCCGGATGGGGAGTGCTGGAGAAATGACTTCAGTTTCGCTTAATGATCAGATTGTACAGGGTTTACAATTGCCCCATAGCATATGAGTGTAACACGGGAAGAACTGGATAAAACAGCTCAGGAATATCATCTTCAGGATGTGTTGGAGGACAAACACATTGAAGGTGCTTGTCAGGAATATTCTTTCACTTGGGTTTTTGATCGTCTTAAACCTCATCAGCATGTGCTTGAAATGGGCTACGGGGATGGCTTGTTTAGCGCCGCCTTACATAACAGGAATATTTCTTTTTCTATTGTGGAAGGAGCACTTTCATTGGTGCAGGAGGTGCAGAAGCGATATCCGGAGGTGAAAATTTATCATGAGTTGTTTGAAGCCTTTACTCCGGCCGAGCAGTATGATGTTATTCTTGCCACGCATGTATTAGAACATGTGGACGAACCTGTTGCTTTGCTGAAAAGCATGAAAGCCTGGTTGAAACCGGGTGGAAAAATTATAGTTATTGTTCCCAATAAGGATTCTATTCACAGAAGACTTGCGGTTAAAATGGGACTTCAACCCAGGTTGGATACCCTTGGACAAAGAGATTTATTGGTGGGACATCAAAGAGTGTATGGACTGGATACATTAAGACAAGACCTGGAAGAAGCCGGTTATTGTGTGAATCATCAGACGGGTTTTTTTCTAAAAGTCTTACCCAATTCCATGATGAAGGGCTATTCTCCGGAACTGATTAAGGCGCTTAACGAGATTTCTGAAGACTTGGCCCCGGATCTGCTTGCCAATATTGGGGTGGAAGCCAGCATTGCCTAACGCATGAATACACTGCCTCTCATATCTGTCATTATTCCCTGCTACCGGAATGAAAAGAATATTCCGGTGACCGGCAGAAAGTTAATTGAAAATGAATCCCTGCTGCAAGGAAAAGCGCGGTTTGAATATATATTGATTGACGATGGGTCTCCGGATAATACCTGGGAAGCTATTTTGAGTTTTCGAGACCAATATCCTCACAAAGTAAAGGCCATTCGGTTTACCCGAAATTTTAGTTCTACTAATGCCACTTATGCAGGAATGGAAGAGGCCGAAGGAGATTGTACGATCATAATCTCCGCTGACCTTCAGGATCCGATTGAGTTATTTCCTAAAATGTTTGACTATTGGCAAAAGGGCATGCCATTGGTCGTGGCGAACAGAAACAGCCGGGAGGAACCACTTTGGCAAAGATGGGTCTCCGGTCTTACCCATTCTCTTATTCGAAAATTTGCGTTAAAAAATCTTCCGCATGGAGGCTTTGATTTTGTCCTCTTTGATCGTAAAGTACGAGAGCATGTAGTACAGATTCAGGACAAAAATTCGTTTTTGCCCTATCTTTTAATTTGGCTTGGCTATGATTTTGTCTCAATTCCTTATGTGAGGAAGAAGCGGGAAATTGGCAAAAGCTCCTACACGCTTGGCAAGAAAATTAAATCCTTAGTGGATTCTTTTGTGGCATTTTCTTTCTTTCCGGTAAGGTTGATTTCTTTGTTAGGTCTATCCCTCGGGCTAATAGCACTGATTTATGCCGGTGTTGTCCTCGTTGGAAAATACCTTGGCTTAATTCCCATTGATGGTTGGAGCAGTATGATGGTAATTCTGCTGCTTGTTTCTTCCTTTCAAATGATAGGAATAGGGATTTTGGGTGAATACATATGGCGAACATTGGACGCTTCCAGAAATCGCCCGAATTTTATTGTGGCCGAAAAACATTTGCCTACCCCTGAATCCTTAGATAAAACATGATTCCTTATCTGGATTTAAAATCCTTACATCTTGAGATGAAGGCGGATTTGGAAAAGGCTATTTCCCGGGTCCTTACCTCTGGTTGGTATATTCAGGGAGAGGCTTGTGAAGCCTTTGAAAAAGAATGGGCCGCTTATTGTGGCGTAGCTTATTCGGTGGGGTGTGGGAATGGACTTGACGCACTCCGTCTGGTTTTGGAGGCTTGGAAAATTCAAGGGAGAGTGGAAGTCGGGGATCATGTGTTAGTCCCCTCCAATACTTATATTGCTACCTGGCTGGCGGTCACGCAAGCCGGTCTTGTGCCAGTTCCGGTTGAACCCGATGAAGTCTCCTGTCTGGTGACAGCAGAACAATTCCAGAAAGCGCTAACGCCCCGAACAAAAATCTTACTTCCGGTTTATCTTTATGGAAGAATATCCGATATGGAGGATATAATGGAATTGGCCCGTCAAAAGCAGTTGTTGGTATTAAGTGATGCTGCTCAGGCGCACGGCGCTTCCCGGAAGAATAAAAAAGCAGGTGCCTGGGCGCATGCCGAAGCCTTCAGCTTTTATCCCGGTAAAAATTTGGGGGCTCTGGGAGATGGAGGGGCGGTGTGTTCGGATGATCCTGATTTAATTCGCCTCGTAAAGATTCTGGGGAATTATGGGTCCGAAAAAAAATATCACAACCTTTACCAAGGATTGAATTCTCGCCTGGATGAACTGCAGGCGGCCATACTTAGAGTAAAATTGCCATTTCTGGACGCCTGGAATCAAGAGAGAAGTCGCCTGGCATCCTTGTACTTAACAGGAATTTCTAATCCCTTAATCACTTTGCCTTTGAAGGCCGAAGCCGGGGTTTCAGTTTGGCATATTTTTCAGGTGCAATCGCTTTATCGGGATGAATTGCAGGCTTATTTGCAAGGACGAGGTATCTCAACGGTGATTCATTATCCTATTCCTCCTTTTCTTCAGCCGGCCTATCAACAAGAATTTTCTGGAAAGAAATTTCCTCTGAGTGAAAAAATTCATGCCCAAACCCTCAGTCTGCCTCTATATCCCGGCCTTTCGGATTCTGATGTTGCAGAAATTATTCACGCCTTAAATGATTTTATACCAAAGGAAAAGTGAGTTCAGGTGAACTTTCAATTTTGACTGAAAGTTATTGTTTAAATTTGCACTATGTTAGAATCAATCGGTTTGTCTGCTCGTTATCGTGGCAATCTTGACGCCAATCTGATCCGGATTGCGGACAAGGTTTACAATGAAGAAAGAATTACCAATGAGGACGCGTTGGCTTTGTTCCAGTCCAATAATCTGGGGTTTCTGGGTGAATTGGCGCACGCCATTCGGGTGCGTAAGCATGGGTTAAATACCTATTTCAACCGAAATTTTCACATAGAACCAACGAATATCTGTATTTATACCTGTTCCTTCTGCGCTTTCGCTCGTCGTCCGGATGAAGAGGGGGGCTGGGAATATACCCTTGAGCAAATTGAAGATCAGGTCAGGCAGTACAATGGCAAACCCATTACCGAGGTACATATCGTCGGTGGCGTTCACCCCAAAAGAGGGGTGGATTATTATGGAGAAATGATTCAGCGTATCAAGGCCATTCGACCTGACATTCATGTAAAAGGCTTTACAGCAGTGGAGTTGAAAGTTATGTTTGCCAGAAGTCGCATGAGCATTGAAGAAGGCTTGCTGGCTCTAAAAGCATACGGTCTGGATTCATTACCGGGTGGAGGCGCTGAGATTTTTCACCCCGACATTCGCTCCCAGATTTGTGATACGAAAGCCTCATCCGATAATTGGCTTCAAATTCACGAAGCAGCCCACACCCTTGGGATTCCGTCCAATTGCACCATGTTATATGGTCATATTGAACAGCATGAGCATCGGGTCCATCACATGGAGCAGTTAAGAAATCTTCAGGACAGAACAGGTGGTTTTAATACCTTTATTCCCTTAAAATTCCGGAATGAAAACAGTGATCTTTCTCATCTGAAAGAGGTCAATATGATTGAAGATTTAAAGACCTATGCAGTCTCCCGAATTTATTTGGACAACATCGCTCACCTGAAAGCCTACTGGCCTATGATTGGTCGGGATACCACCCAGATTTCCTTGTCCTTTGGGGTGGATGATATTGATGGAACCATTGATGATTCTACAAAAATTTATTCCATGGCAGGGTCTGAAGAAAAAAATCCGGCCATGACTACCCCGGAATTAATTCGCCTGGTGAAGGACGCCGGCTTCCGGCCTATTGAAAGGGATACCCTTTACAACATTATCAATGATTTCGGAGACAAAGACTTCACCGAGACAGTAGATATTCCCGTACTTAGCTAAGCCCATGCTTAGATTGTTTTTGCTTCGTCATGGAGAAACAGATTATAATCTCCAGAAAATTGTTCAAGGGGGAGGCATTGATTCAGACTTAAACCTCACAGGGTATAATCAGGGTGAAAAATTCCATAAGCGATACCAATCGGCCAGGTTTGATGCTATTTATTGCAGTGGATTGAAGCGTACAAGGCAGACCTTGCATGCTTTTTCAAGGGAAGGAAAAGAAATTATTTCTTTAGAGGGATTGAATGAAATGGGGTGGGGGGAGCTTGAAGGCAAGCCCTTTGACCCTGTCAGTCATGCCGCTTTTTTGGCAATGAACGAGAAATGGGCCAATGGGGAATTAAACCTGGCCTTGCCCGGAGGGGAGTCCCCGCAATATGTCTGGGAGAGGTCCTCTGCTGCTGTTTTGGAGATAGAGAAAAGGCATAAAAATGGAAATGTTTTGATTTGCACCCATGGCAGAACTTTGAGAATTTTATTGAGTGGGATGTGCGGCTATGGTCTCGATAAAATGAATTGGTTTCCCCATGAAAATACTGGCTTGAATATACTCCGCCGGCAAGGCACACAATGGCAGTTTGAAAAAATCAATTGTTTACAGCACTTAGCGGGATGAAACTCAGAGTATGCGCCGTATCGTATTTGAATACCCGTCCTTTTTTATATGGAATCCGGCAGGTGTTTCAAGAGTCAGAAGTGTCCATAACTACCAGGATTCCCTCTGCTTGTGCGACAGATTTTAAAGAGGGGCATTCAGATCTTGCCCTGGTGCCGGTGGGCGCTTTGCCGGAGTTAGGTTTTTCAGATGTCTTACCTCATTGGTGTATTGGCGCAGAAGGCAAGGTAGATTCTGTATTTGTTTGTTCTCATCAGCCCATTGCCGAAGTGAAGAATTTGATTCAGGACCAGCATTCCAGAACTTCCAATCTGTTGGCCTCTGTTCTGTTGAAGCATCACTGGAAAGTTACTGCGGAAATTCAACCCGCCCGCGATGGGGCCTGGAAAACGCCTTTACGGGATACGGCTTATGTTATTATTGGCGATAAGGCCGTGACAGCAAAAGATGCTTTTCCTTTTGTGTACGATTTAGCCGAAGAATGGCGGCAGTATTCAGGATTGCCATTTGTTTTTGCCGTGTGGGTTCACCGAAATTTAGAGTCAGATATTCTGAACAAGATTCAGATCGCCTTTGAAAAAGGAATGGGTGCTTTACCCTTAGTGGCGGAGCAATCAGGACCGGATTTTGGCCTTGATGCTGAAAAAGCCCTTGACTATTTTACCAGATCTCTCAGCTATCGTCTGGATAATCCTAAGAAACAAGCTATCAAAAAGTTTTTAGCTGAAAGTGCTGCGATAACCCTCCCTGCGATTGAAAGACAGTAATAAGGGTGACCAGGGCGATTTCCCCGACCCAAGACGGGGGAATTCTTGCCTTTATTTGTAAAGGATGTCGAAAAATTGTAACTTTATATTTGTATTTGAGCAATTTCTCCAATGAATCGAATCACGCCATACTTGTTCTTGGTCCTGGGTGTTATTAGTTTGGTTTCTCTTTCTTGCAAAAAGGAAAATCCGGGATTGAATCTCAAAGAGGATAAAACCAAGCCTTCGATTAATGCGGTTTCTCCTGTGAGTTCTAATGCGACCTATTCTAACGGGCAACAAATTCAATTTAAGGCAACACTGACCGATAATCGCATGGTAGAGTCTTATCGCATCAAAATTGAGTTTGATCAAGAACGGAATGAATCTCAGGTACATGCGACGCCTTGGTATTTTGTTCAGAGTTATAAAACCGATGGCAGAAGCAAAGAGGTTACCCAAATTATTCCTGTGCCTCAAAATGCACTGGCCGGCCCATACCGAATGACCATCTTTTGTACCGATACCAAAAAAAATGAGGCAGATTCCGTTGTTGTGGACTTAAATATTTACAATACTAATGATCTTCTACCTCCCACCTTTACAGACAACAATACCGGAGTAGATGCCGATCGTACACTTAGTATCAGCACTTTAAATAATAATGCCTTTACCATTTTAGATACGATTCAGGAAAATGATCGTCTTACGGTCATTCGGTCCGATGGTTTTAACAACAGAACTCTGGCTAAACTGCCTTTATTGCCTACTGAAGTGAATTTAATGGTACAAGGTTCTACCAATTTGTACTACTACGAGCAAACGCTGTTTTTCCCGGATACAGGTAAATATACTTTTCGCTTGATAGCAAGGGATTTGATGAATAACACAGGGCTAAAGGTGGTTAAATTTAATATTGTTCCCTGAGGCTTTTAATTCCTGAATATCCGGGAGTGGTTTGTGTTATTGCGTTTTAAATTTTCACTCTTTTCTGCATTCATATTTTTTTCGGGGCTTCTCTCTGCTCAGGGAGTCTTACCCGATACATCTCGTAATGCCTGGTATAGAGGCTGGGAAATTTCGATTCAGGATTTAGAGAAAAAAATCCAGCTTTATACCGCACAAATTGATAGTGCAGAAGATGATTGGGCGCGATACTATCGGGGAGTGGCTTATCTTCAAAAGGGCTATTATCGTCAGGCAGAAACAGACTTACTCGCTGCTTTGAATTATCCCAAGCGGACGATTAATCCGGCCTGGCCCTATGCTATGCTGGCTCAGAAAGCATATTTATTGGCAGAATATAAACTTGCTATAAAGAATGCTACCCTGGCGATTGAGACCTATGATTCTTTGGCCACGGCCTGGAGGATACGAGCCAGAACTTATTTGGCTTTGGGTAATACACCGCTTGCCTTTGAAGATTTACAACAAGCCATTCGTCTTGATGCCGCCAATCCGGAAAACTTGTGGGAAAGAAGTGGGATTTCTCTTGCTCGGGAAGACTATATCAATTGTTTGAATGATTTGAATCTCCTATTGAAATTAGAGCCCGGAAGGTTGGATTACCTGACTCGAAAAGCCTGGTGTTTATATCAATTAGGCAAAGACTCAGAAGTATTTAAAATGCTTCCCGGACTGAAGAATTCCAATCTGGAGGACCCTGTACAGAATTCAGCTCTTGCGGATTTGATGTTTGTATATCAGGAATTACAAGAGGCTGAAAGATTGTATTCTCGTGCAATTCAACATTATGAGTCCCAGATTTATAAAGATCCCTCCTATGCAGTAAGAAATAAAAAGGTCATCCACGAAAATTATCTATACAGAGGTATGGTTCGTATGGATTCAAAAAAATTAAGGGAAGCATTAATTGATTATACCAGCGCAGTTACAGTTGAACCCACAGATTATCGCACGCATTTGTGTATTGGGGAATTGCAAACCTTTCAGGGGAATTACCGGGATGCCATTACTTCGTATGAACAGACCATGAGGTTGAATCCTACGCTGAAAGAAGGATGGGTAAATTATGGCTATTGTTACGATCAATTGGGGCGATATAAAGAGGCGATCAATATTTTTACCAAGGGCATACAACGAGACTCAACGAATTGTTTGTTGTTTAATAATCGGGGTTTTACCTATTTAAACATTCGAATGCTTGACAAGGCTTTGGTGGATATTCAGATGGCGGTGTCTTTGTGTCCTGAGGAGATGATGCCAAAGGTTTCATTGGGGGAATATTATTATTTATTGGACCAATACGATGACGCGCTGTTGCATTTAAATACTGCCTTAAGTATCCAGGATGGGTCTGAATCAGCAAGGCGAACGGGGTATTTTGTGAGGGGGAAAGTATGGCTGAAAAAGCGGGAGTTGGTAAAAGCCAAACAGGATTTGGAGAAAGCATTGGAATTAGATCCAAAGAATGCAGAGATAGCAGAGACCTTGGGTTTGGCCTTGTATCGGATGGAGAAATTTTGTGAGGCGATGGCGATGTTTCGTAAAGCCCTGAATCTGGATGTCAATAATGATGTGAAGAAGGCACCCAATTCCACTTATTATATTTCAATGATCCAGGAGATTGTGGTGAAGGGATGCCCTTGAGGAAGGGGGGGATGCTCCGGCTTGGTGCAAGCGTCTGCTTGGTGCAAGCATCCGCTTGGTGCAAGCATCTGCTTGGTGCAAGCATCCGCTTGGTGCAAGCGTCTGCTTGGTGC
>CANHCC010000005.1 GCA_947459115.1 Bacteroidota bacterium
AAAATGAAGATACAGAACTGGAATAAACTACCCAACCTATCCTCTCATTTTTATTTCCTTGTTCAATCTAAAATTTAAAAATCAAATTAATGCTAAAAAAGATTGAATGTAATGCCCCGATGATTTGAATCAAGATACTAAAACCTCTATTTCGCGCATTGCGAAATAATTTTATGACCAGCCAATTTAATCCTAATCGTTTATTTTAAAAACAACCAAAAGATTATCCCAAAAACGTAAGAGGCCCTTGGTAAATACGGTGTATCATTATGTTACACATCATGCAATTTTTAGCAAAGACAACTAATAAAATAATTATTTTAGGAAAGTAAAGAAAACGTTATGACTATTTCCCTATTATAAATTATACGAACACGAACATTACCTGTGACAAAAGATCACAACCTAAATAAAAAACCAATAATTTAATTTAATTACAATAGCACGATTTCGAACAGCCATGCCATAAGGAAGATAATTATCCGTTACAACAATAAACAAATCGGACATAGGACGGAAACGCCACTGAAATCTGGAGTTGATATTTAAATTATTCAACTGGGTATTATATTGTACAAAAGTGGTAAAAAACAAAGATTTAGAGAGGGACAATTCCACCCTGGGACCTACAAGCCACAATTGAGCATCTGTAAATGGCTCCGGCATCTCGATGAAATTTTGATTCATCGCCACGCCCAAAATTGCATAGGGCTGAAGACGATAATTTACATTTAAGACGGAATTCTGACGATATCCGATAAAATAGCTACCATAGCCTGCGGTACCTGAAAAATTAAGCCGTTTACGAACATCACTATTTCCTGTAAATTCGAGATTACGATAATAATATTTCCCTTCCGGCAATAAATTCTTATTCAGACCACTTGGATCAAATGGCTGCAGAAGCCAGGTAAACACCTCGTTCCATCCAACTGAGAAACTAGCCGAATTATTTAATTTAAATTGATAAATAAAATTATATAATCCATCCGTGTATCTTAAGTTTTTATCTGTATAAATATCCGTGAAAACAGAAGGTCCATGATTGTTGATTTTACCTTTAGAAGGAAACCATTTGTAGGATGCAAAATTTTCTGATCTGAACACACCTGACCTTAATACAAATCCTACTTCAGGTTTATAATTCTCACCTATATATTCATGATTATATTCCACCATCAGACGACGGGAAGAGTAATTTAACCAAACCGCCTGAGCATTTGAATTATTTAATTTCTGTCCGGGAGTAAATAAATGATGATAAAATATCTTGCCGCGTAATCGGTTATCGGAAGTTGCCAGATTATAGTCCAGACCTAATACTCTATTAAAATCGGATGTATTGAGCCGATTTCCTTCAAAGCCCTGACGATTCACGAGAATGGCGGAAATATTGGATCTGGTAAAGACTTGTCGCTGCAAAGCCATAACGGAATAATTCTGACCTTGTAACCCCAAGTCCCCTCTTCCTTCGGTTTGCATGGTCATTACCCCCATTCTCCAATTTTCATCTAAACGACCACTCAACCGTGCACCACCAAGTATTCGCACAGGTTCGGGCAAGGCGTTAAAATTCTGAATTATTCCAATTTTCCGGGAGAAAAAAGGACGAATATTTCTGAATCCAAAATTGGAAAACAAATCACTATTTTCAATAAAAAACTGTCTGCGCTCCGGAAAAAAGATAGAGAAACGACTTAGGTTTGTAACTTGACGATCCACTTCAACCTGCGAGAAATCCGGGTTAATGGTCAAATCCAAATTTAAGGAAGAAGTAACAGCAATTTTAGCATCTGTGCCTAAACCTGGAATTGGTTTTCCACCGCCGGGTTGAGTATAATCTTTTGAAGCTTGCCAGGTAACAAATGGAATAATGGCTGTTCGATTTTTGGCGCGGGGAATTTCATCTGCCCATACCATCTTGCCATTAAACGCAAGGGCTCCAACTTTGAAGTTTCGAGGTATCGGACACCAGGAGGAACTTTCATTTCGTTTTAAATCATTACGACTAAAATTAATGCCCCATTCTTTTAAATCCCGATTATACCGAAGCGTACGAAATGGAATCGCAATTTCGACGACCCATCCATAGGGTTCTCGGCTCACTTTAGAAAACCATTGATTATCCCAATCATTGTTGGGACCGAAAGCGCCACCATAAGACAGCAGACCTTCTTGTTGAACGCCATAAGGATTTACCGAGAAACAAAATCCATTTGTACCATCCAGGAAAGGATCAATGTAAATAGCAAACGCATCACTACTGGCATATGTAAAATCACGCTTCAAGGATTGTATTACATATTTCCCCGGCACGCTATCATAGCAGATGGCAGCTACATAAAGATTGGTCTCATCATAGGTCATCCATACCGTAGTATTGGCTAAGGCATAGGAAGAGTCGAATGGAAAATTCTGGTAGAATCGGCTGATAGAATCAGCATTTTGCCAAGCTTCTTCCTCTAATTTTCCATCCAGGCGAATGGCTTTTTCTGTTTTACGAATCTGAAACCGATAGGATTCTTGGGGCGGCGTTTCACCGGCTTGTAAGACCGGGAAATACAATCCTAAAACACCCAATAGCACACAAAACCTGCCTATCCAATTCATACCACAAAATTAATCCGAATTTTCGGAAGGTTGGATACGGCCCCGGGGATTAAACCTGAAGACCCCTGTGTCCTCTGCATGAGATCTACCAATGCTGGATGGCGTCCAGAAATAACACATCAGAAGCTGAAGATGAATTACAGAATTCTTGATTTTAAATAAACGCCATATGTTCTTGTTGTTTTAAACAACAGTTCAAAAATCTTTTTGAATTTTTCCGAACAGATTAAGTCAATCAAACCTAATTTTGAAGCATGGGAGGCTATCCGGGAAAAGATAAAGTCAAAAGCAGGATTGAACGATACTGTGTCATTCAAGACCGGTGTCAGGAAGAAGTTCGCCAACAGCTCTATCGTATGGGCTGTCATTCTGACGAAATTGAAGAATGGATGATTCACCTGATTTCAGAGGGCTTTATTCAGGAAGAGCGTTTTGCGAGATCATTCGCCCGAGGTCATTTTCGCATCAAGTATTGGGGAAAAATCTTAATCCGCAAACACTTACAATCAAAAAAAGTGAGTGAGACGAATATTAGAATTGCCCTGGAAGAAGAAATTTCTGACCAGGACTATCGGGCAACCGCGCTGAGACTGGGAAAAAAGAAAATTGCCTCAGATAATCTAAAGATTCGCATACCGGAAGACAGACAAAAAGTTTACCGTTATCTGACCGGTAAAGGATATGAGATGTCGGTAATTCAGGATATTGTGAAGGAGATTCTGGAATCATCTGAATAGACCTGTCCGATTTCGTTTTCAATAAATCAGGATAAGGTGTGGATACCGGGTGGGATTTGAGAATTTCCTCTGTTAATTTTCGAGCGTGAAACAGAAATCGATATTCTGGGCCGGCCTACTTTTGTCGTTTGCCTTACTACTTTTTTCTTGTGGCAATAGTAAACGAGCCTCCAAAAAGAAGAAGAAGAAAAAGGCTAAAACCGAAATCAGAAGCCAGAACCATGCAAGCAAAGATGCACTAAAAACAACCAACGCAAACACAGGCAATGATCCCAAAAAATCAGATGCCCGAGCGGAAAAGGTTATCCAAACGGCCAAGTCCTACATGGGTACGCCCTACAAATATGGAGGCACAAGCAGGGCAGGTATGGATTGCTCCGGATTAGTAGTTACTGCTTTTAAATCTGCAGGCATTGAACTTCCCCGCACCTCAAAGGAACAAAGCCAGAGAGGCAAGCCGATAGAGAAGAAAGATGTTATGCCCGGGGATTTAGTTTTTTTTAGCCGTTCCTTTAACAAAGAAGTCTCGCATGCCGGCATAGTGGTAGAAGCAAGCCCGGGGCAGGCAAAATTTATCCACGCGTCTTCAAGCAAAGGGGTAAGGATTGATGACCTGTATGGAGAATATTGGTCCAAACTTTTTTTACTGGCCAGAAGGATATTCTAACCGGTAAAGGGCACAGTCATTATTTTTATATTAATTTCAGGATATTTTTGTAAAATGGTAAGAATACTGACGCTTATACTATTTTGTTTTGCAGGCGTAGCCTATGCCCAAATCCCTCTGCCAGCGATAGAAAAGACACCTGTACAACTCAGCCCCGAACAAAATGCACTAAATTTCATCAGGGACTCGCTTTGGAGACCTGAATTATTCGCTGATGCCTGCAAGGGAGACTTATTTAAACCAGGTAAACGATTTTTGGTCTATGACTCCACCTACCACCTGCCGGAGCCCATTATGGTATATCAACTTGCAAACCCCAATTTAAGCCATGAGGAGTTGATTTCTCTTACCGAACGACAAATCATCCAATTCAGTGAAAAACAGAAATTAGACTTTAATCTTTTTGAATCACCCGGGGTTCATTTTACGACAAATCCCAAAGACTTTAAAATTGGTTATTATTTCGTCCGCGTATCCCAACCCATGAGTTACGAAGGATATCTCTATTTTGATTTTTGGATTAAAGAAACACCTGTTCTACCCGGAATTAATATCCTTATTCGCACCGATGCAAAAGGTCGCGTAGATCAATGGCAATCCTATACCATTTGTCAGCTTAGAGAAAAATAATATTTCCGGATAGTGATTTCCCCCATGAAACACCTGATTGCACTTACGATATTACTGGTTTTGTTGGGCCTCAGTCAACAATCCTGTAACCGTGAGGGGGGAAGAGGAATATTTTGCCTGAAGCCCAATGCAAGAATTGTAAGCAAAACGATTTATCCGGCTGAGTTTTCTTCTGTACGGATGATACATCCTGCCTCTGTTGTGCTTCAGCATTCCAATGAATTTCGCATGGATGTAGAGGGAGATGAAAACATACTGGACAATATAGACTATAAAATTCAAGATGGAGAACTCAAGATTCAATTCGACCGCTGTGTAAGAAACCTAAACAATCCTCCCAAAATCACCTTGAGTGCACCTTATTTTGATGGATATTACCTCATGAGTTCCGGTTCCCTTTACATGCCCGACACATTTAAACAAACCGGCAGTTTCACTTTAGACATTTCCGGTTCCGGAGAGATCAACTGTGTGGTATCTGTGGATGAGTTGAGGACTAAAATTTCCGGCACCGGCTCCATTCGTGTTTCCGGAAGAACGAATACACAAACCCTTAACAATAATGGCAGCGGGGACCTGGATTGCTTAGGCCTCCTCAGCAATCGTGCAGAGGTCAATCTGATTGGCTCAGGCAATGCAAATTTGAGCGTAAAGGACTATTTAAAGGTTAAAATCAGCGGGAGTGGAAATGTCAATTATTATGGCAGTCCGACGATTGAAAAAGAGGTAACAGGTTCGGGCAAAATAACACAGTTGAACTAATTAAGCTAATAGTCCCAAACAGAAAAAACTTACGATCTGAGTATTCTTTTACAATATCCTATAAATAACATCGGGATTTTGTAATTTTATATATTAATTATCCTATAATGAATAAATTTCTAATTCTTCTATTTGTCCTCCTGATGGGGAATACAGCGTTGATGGCCGGCGATACGACCTTTGTTCGTGCTCACAACAAACGCCATCTCAATTGGTATGGAAATTTTGATGAATGGACGGTGTTTCCAAACAATGGCCAATCGTATGAGAGGATTTGGTTATACTTTACCTATGGATGTCCATCTACCAATTGTTCCCAATGGGACTATACTACCAAAGTGTATTACCGGCAGCATACGGGGCAGTTGGATTCTACCTTACAGCAGGCGCCATGGTTTACAGCAAATGGGCAGGCTCCGGATTCTGTTTTGTTTAATCTGGATACTACCTGGTCTTATTTTTTCAATACGACAACTCAGACCACAGATTCTACCCCATCCACGCCTATTCAAATTGTGGAATTTAGGGACACCTTAAACCCCTTATCTTCGACTAATTCTTTTACGGCGTTTCCTGCCGGTTATTATAACTATTTATATGATTCTAACGGCACCATAATTGATTCATTGTATGTGGCACCGGACTCCACCTGGATGCAAGGACAATGGCCTTATTGGAATGTCTTTGAGGTCGTCAATAATATTGAAATTGCAAGAGCAATCACCCCGTATGGCGGGCAACTCCCCAATACCTGGAGTTTTACTTGGGTGAGTGATGTTACAGACTTTGCCCCTTTGTTTAAAGACTCTGCTGAATTTCGTGTTTTATACGAGGGATATCAGGATGGCTTCACGGTATCTCTGGATTTCGCCATGGTTCATGGCACGCCTGCTCGGGAAGCCTTAGGGGTTCAACAAATGTGGACAGGTGGCTTTTCGTATGGCATTACTACTGACCCTATCGAGGACCATCTGGATGCCCGTGTAGTTCAAATTCCAACTTATGCAACAGGAGGAACCAAACTTCGCATTTTACAGACTGGGCATGGCTTTGGCGGAAATCAGAACTGTGCTGAATTTTGCCCCAAAAACCATTACATTTCTGTTGACCAGGTAAACACCCATACCGGTTTGGTGTGGAGAGACCAATGCGGATTAAACCCTATTTTTCCTCAGGGAGGCACCTGGTTATATGACAGAGCCGCGTGGTGTCCCGGAGAAATTGTTTATCCCTTCGAATATGAACTCACCCCTTTTGTTACGCCTGGTGGCTCCCATACTTTAAACATGGATATGGATCCCTTTACGAATGTCAATAATAATTATCCCGGCTATGGCGTCGGGGCAAATTTGATTTATTATGGCAATCCAAACTTTACCAGAGATGCTGGCATAGAAGACATCCTGGCCCCCAGCCGTGACATGCGTTATCATCGCTTTAATCCGGTTTGTGGCAAACCCAGAATTGTCGTGCGTAACAGTGGCACAGCACCGCTGACCTCAGTAGATATTGAATATGGAATTGCAGGCTCCGCATCCTCCAGTTATACCTGGACGCCGGTATCGCCCTTAGCCTTTTTGGACACCGCATGGATTGACCTTCCTGCGCCAACTTATTCCGACCCTTCAAGTACAGGAACATTCTTCGCGCGCATAGCAGGACTCAATGGCACAGGTGCCGATGAATACCAGACAAACGATACCCTATTTAGCCAGGTGGAGCAGCCCCCTGTTTATCAGGATGGCATTATCATAGCCATCAAACCCAATAACGCCGCCTCTCAGACTAAAGTAGAGGTACAGGACGATAACGGCAATCTGGTCTTTAGTCGTGCCAATTACACCGCCAATCAATTAGAACGAGACACCCTGTTACTCCCGCATGGTTGTTATCGTTTTGAACTGAAGGACGCCGGCAAAAATGGATTAAGCTTCTTTAACTTTAATAACGACGGAGCAGGAACCGCACGCTTACACAATGTGAATAGCGGGGCCATGCTCATTAACTTTGACCCCAATTTCGGAACCTCCCAAATCCACTATTTTACCGTTCAATACGGGCTTCAGACAGAAACCCTCCCTGAAACACTCGAATGGAATGTCTATCCGAATCCTGCGAATCAATTTATAAAGGTTGATGTCAATAGCTTGTCTGAATATCAGGCCGGGCTTTGGAATATGCAAGGTGTTCAGGTAAAAAGCTTTGAGAATGTATTCGGAGGGAGTACCCTAAATATTAAAGGGCTGACGCCAGGCTTGTATATTCTTCGACTGGAAGAAGGCGGAGAGGTTAAGCATACCCAAAGAATCGTCGTATTATCAGAATAATGCTCCGAGGAAAAACAACGGAGGGCTGGTAAATCACCGTTGACGCAAGTTTCATTGGCAAAAGGTAAAATTTATTACAAATTTTGCTTTAAATAATACTATGAAACATCTGAAACCCTCCATCCTCGTGCTGCTCGTATTTCTGCCTGCTCTCTTTCTGAAAGCTCAGACGACCTGCTTGAATTTCACCGGCACGACCCAGCAATATTTGCAGGACATTTCCATCAACAATACTATGTATCCAATTGGCAGCATGGTATTTCAAACCGGACCGATTCGGGTATTTAAAGTTGGTTTGCCGACCCAATACATCTCTGCCTCCAATGACACAATATGTTATATTGGCAAAATTGAATTTAATCTTGCAACTGCCCCCTTTGCTCAAAGGCAATTTTCATTTACCTCAATTGTTACCCAAGGATTGATTATAGATGGAGATACTGTTTTTCAAAACATGACGCCACCCCCTCAATATTCCGGAAATGGATTTCAGGTATCGTATGCATCCAACCAGTTTACTATTACAGGAACTTTCGACACGGTTCACATATTTGGCTCTACCAATTGCCTGAATGCCATTTGCCTTACCCAACTACCAGGCCCTAATCAGATTTGTATGGATTTCGGCACCACCGTATCCGCCCAATATTGCAATGCCATATCCACGAATCACACCCTTTACCCGGTTGGAACGGTCTTATTTCAATCCCCGCCAATCCGAATACTCAAAGCGGATACCACCACCATATTTCTGAATGCACGGAATGACACCATTTGGTATATTGGCCGGTTATTGATAGATATTTCAACGGCATCTTTCTCAAACCGGAGATTATCTTTCAACTCTATATTACTTTCAGGTTCTATTGTGGATGGGGATACCACCTTTCAAAACATGACCCCACCAGCTCAATACAATGGCCCGAATTATCAATTCAACTACAACAACCCGCAATACCGATATACGGGTAGTCTTGACTCTGTATTATTGTTTGGTTCTACGAATATTTTACATGCCATATGTCTGGACTCTCTCGGCACCACAACCCAAAACTGCATCAATTTTACAGGAACATCCGGTCAATACCTTAACGACATTTCTACCAATAATACCTTATACCCATCAGGAACAGTCGTATTTCAATCCGGGGATATTCGCATAAGGAAAGTAGCTGTGCCAACACAATTTATATCTGCTTCCGGTGACACTCTGTGCTACATAGGAAAAATAGAATTAGATGTAACCCAAGCCCCCTTTGCACAAAGAAGGCTCACCTATCATTCTATCATCACACAAGGCATGGTTGTCGATGGAGACACCATATTTAAAAACAACAATCCCCCTGCCCTTTATAATGGAAATGGCTTCACGGTAAGCTATCTGAACAATGTGTTTACGGTAACGGGCGCATTTGACACGGTTCATATCTTTGGTTCCACCAATTGCCTGAGTGCGATTTGCCTCGATAATATTTCAACCGGGATAACAGATGACAACAATCCAATGCAGGCGGAAATTTACCCCAACCCATCGTCAGGCCTATTATATTTCAAAGGCGTTGAGGGAAATAATCCCATTCAGATTTACAACCTGCAAGGTATTCGGGTCTATTCTGGCATCTTAGATGAAAATCAAAAGAGTTTAGATTTAAGTGCGCTACCGGATGGCTTCTATTGGATACAGCTACAGAACGCCTCAGGTGTTATTCAAACTGAAAGGTGGATATTACGGCGATAATTGCTTGTTCATGCCATCCCAATTAAAAACGAAAAATCCCCATATCTGACTATGGGGATTTTTCGTTTTAACCCCAATTATGCATATGCATAATCTGTGTTAAACCCCACCTTGCGCACCTCCGCGTTCCTCGCGGTAAAAGAAACCCACCACCTTGCGCACCTCCGCGTTCCTTGCGGTTAAAAATCCTCCCCCTTCGCGCACCCTCGCGTTCCTCGCGGTTGAGCCCAGATTATTCATTAGCGTCGATGATTATTTCTGCAACTCCACATCAATAAGGGATTCACAATGTTTTCACACTCACCTTTTCTAATGCAAAGCGTTTAGAAACAAAAGTGCAGAAATTGAGCATTAGTAGTAATTCCACGCGTTTCACACGGAGCAAAAACTTTCTAATGCATAATTTGGGTTTAACTTATCTATTTAAAACTTAGAATTATTCATCTGCCTGAAATGGATCTGTATAATCCATTGAATTCTCATCTTCCTCTGAATTTCGAATATTCACAGCAATAAGTTCCTGCTTGTCGTTATAATCCAGATTAAACTGTACCACATCTCCTTCTCTTAGTTTATTAAAATCATCCGGATTTAATAAATAAGAGAAATGAAAGAATAGATTGTTCGGAGCCGGCGGATACTTAATAAACCCGAAGCCTTTTTTAATACTCAGAATAGACCCTTCATAAGTAGGGGCATCCGGATCTATGGTTCGTTCCTGATGAGCAGACTCTTCCTGATGCTCATCCTGATCTTTAGCATGGTATCCATTGCCGGGATTGTGACTGCGGCTGGATGGGAACTGCACAAACATATTCGTAATGATAGGATCCGGCTCTTCTGCATTCAAACCCGCTTCAATAATGTCGTGCATTGGGATTGGGAAAGTGGCTTCCTGAAGCAAATCCTGAGAAGTACGGGTAACCATAGATTTACCCATATCATTGGTAAATTCAAAATCCCAACTGATGAGCATGACTTTAGTCCCGAGTGTATTTAGTTTTCGAATCAAGGGCAGATAATCTCCATCGGAAGTAATGAGCACCAGAACATCAAACTGTTTAAATTGAGCTAATTCAAAAGCTTCTAAGGCGAGCCATACATCAATACCTTTTTCTTGACGATTTCCTTGAAAGTTTTTAAGCGGCAGATAATGGGTGATAACCCCTTCTGACATTAAGATATCATCAAATACTCTATCATAATATAATTGATTATTTCTTTGACTTGCATCCTGGGCATTCAGTCTGCCACGAAAAAAATGCGCATCAACGATGTGGCATAATCGTACATCTGTCTCTGACGCTTCAGCTACTTTGTGTCGAATAAACTGATGCAGACCAGAGACACTAATTCTACTTCTGCGGGCATGTCCGTAATTATAATAATTGCTGACATGTAGGTAATAATTGCCATCATAAAAAACCCCAATACGGGTCAGGCTTTTATTAAACTGATTCTTCATATTAAACTTATTTACTAAATAAAAAAAAAGTACGTTTGTTCTTAAAAATCGGCGCAAGATAACATAGGATTCCTATCGTTCACCGGAAATCTTAAATAATTTTACTAAAATCTAAAATCAAGGCACCTTAGGATATCATCAATCGCTTGATAATATCATCTGCTGTAACCCCTTCGGCCTCTGCCGTAAAACTTGGCACAATGCGGTGTCTCAGCACTGGAATAGCAATTGCCCTGACATCTTCAATATCCGGGGCATATTTACCTTTAAGGAGGGCATGAGCTTTAGCACCCAAAATAAGATACTGAGAAGCACGAGGTCCTGCTCCCCAAGTCAATAAATCTTTTATAAAATCCGGTGCATCCGGAGAATTAACCCGCGTCTTACCTACCAGTTTTACAGCATAAGAAATAACAGGATCTGTGACCGGAACTTTTCTAACCAGTTCTTGAAAATCTGTAATATCCTCCCCTTTAAGAATACTCTTTAATTCAACTTTTCTATCGGAGGTTGTATTTCTAACGACTTCCATTTCCTCCTCAAAGGTGGGGTAATCCACTTTAATGTTAAACATAAAGCGATCTAATTGGGCTTCCGGCAAAGGATAAGTCCCTTCCTGCTCAATGGGATTTTGGGTAGCTAAAACAAAAAAGGGCGGATCCAAAGAAAGTGTCTGACCGGCAATGGAGACCTTTCTTTCCTGCATGGCTTCAAGCAAAGCCGCCTGAGTCTTAGGCGGGGTACGGTTAATTTCATCCGCCAACACCATATTGGCAAACACAGGCCCCTTAATAAACTTAAAGTATTTACGATTGGTCTCTGAATCTATTTCAAGGACTTCTGTCCCCAGGATATCGCCGGGCATTAGGTCCGGCGTAAACTGTATGCGGCTGAACTTCAAATCCAACACCTCAGCAAGCGTACTAATTAATAAGGTTTTAGCAAGTCCGGGCACCCCTACCAGCAAGGTGTGACCTTTACAAAACAGGGAAATCAGCAACTTTTCAACGACATCATCTTGACCGACGATGACTTTACGAATTTCTGAACTCAGGTCGCGGTAAGCGGCTGCCAGTGCATCGGCAGCTTCAACTTCATTGGTGTACTTTTTCATTCTTTTGGATTCCAAGTTTGAATTGCATTGGCACATTCGGCGTATTTGATCTCAATAAAGACCTGGCGTCGGGCGGTATCAAACCATTTTTCAATGGCTTCCTGCTTTTTTTCCTCCAGTGCTGCCTTTGCTAATTTTTGATAGTCGTCTTTTAAATTTGCAGTATGCGGTAAATACTTTTGTTTCAGTTTGACAATGTGATACGCTCGGGTGCCATCTCGTAAAATTACTTCTAAAGGATCCGATATCTCCCCTGCTTTTAATTTATCCACTTTAAAAAACAGCTCTGCGTCCAAGGCATCCAGAGGAATTCTATTTTCTCCTGTTGTGGGATTCAAAATACACCCACCACAATCCTTTGATTCCTTATCCTCTGTAAATTTTGAAGCCCCTTTTTCAAAACTAATGGTATCTGTCAAAATCATTTTTTTGACCTCTTTCAACCGTGCGATGGCTATTTCATCATCCTTCTTATCCCGAACAGGACGCACCAGAATATGGCTGGCACTAACGGTTTCACCAAGTCGCTTATGTAATTGCACAATATGAAATCCGAACTCTGTTTCAAATACCTCAGAAATCTCCCCTTCTTTCAGATTATAAACAACTGACTCAAACTCCGGCACCATTCGACCTCGGGTAAACTCTCCCAGGTATCCCCCTTGCTGAGCAGATCCATCCTGAGAATAATATTTCGCCATCTCCGCAAACTTCATCTTTTCAAACAAAATCTGGTGACGCACATCCTCCAACTTTTCTTTCGCTTCGTTTTTGTTCTTTTCTGAAATAGGGGGAATAATAACAATATGATTGAGCGTTACCTCTGCTGGCAAAAAAGGCAGACTATCCTTTGGAATAGAATTATAATACTGGCGAACTTCTTTGGGCGTAACCGTTACATCCTCCGTAATCTTGGCTTTCTGCTGCTCTACAAGCAACAAGTCTTTGATTTCAGGTCTTAATTCAATTTTAAGTTCAACGAGACTTTTACGATAATTTTCTTCGAGCTTAGCAACAGAACCAAAGTACTGAACAAAATTTTCAATACGACGATTCAGTTCTGATTCCACTTGATCTTCTGAAACACTAAGACTATCCAACTGGGCTTTTGAAAGCAACAACTTATTCGAAAGCATTTCCTCAAAAGTCCGGCAACGCATGGTACCATCGTCTTTCTCTCCATTGCTCTTCAAATAAATCATCTGATTTTCAAGTTCGGAGCGCAGAAGAATATTATTATCAAGAATTGCGATGATACCATCCACCTGAAGTTGAGCAAAGCTGAACAAGGGGATAAAGAATAGAAAAAACCGAATAAAATTATGGCACATATACGCTTCCGTTATCTTTTGCTTCCCTGACCAAACGGATTTTTTCAGCTTCAAGTATATTTCGAGTCCTTTCCTGAATGATTCCCTGACGGACGGACTCTCCGGCGATTGCAGGGCTAAGAGTTTGCCCCTGAGGAATCATTTTCTGTATTTTGAATATGAACTGAGCGGGTTTGTCTGCTTCTTTTGCCGTCCAGGAAATTGGGGAATGTCCCGGTCTGAGATCCGTTAATCTTCCTGAATATTTCAATCTACTGCCCAGCTCTTCTAAATCGGAAGTATTCATCCAAACCGAAGAATCTGCCTGATGTAGAAATGCATTCAGCAAGCACCACTGCTTAAACTCCTTCCATGCTAATTTATCGGTTGAAGCATTTAGCATCTGTAATGGTTTACGAATATCTAAAACATAGGTGCCAACATATAAAACCTGATAATAATTTTCATCGGCCTTATATTTCTCCTGATGCTTCTCAAAGTAATTAAAAAAGGCAGCAGAATCCACCACAGTGTCCAAACGCGTTTGTATCAGATAATCATAATACGCAGAAAGAACCAGGCGATTACGATAATCCTTTACTTTAAATTCAATTTGATTTTGAAGCCCATCTATTTCCCCCAAAGCCTGTTCTGTCATCACCTGTTCTCCAACCCAACGATCAATAAACTGACGGGTCAGACGAATGCTATCCTCTTCACTTTGAAAAACAGGTGGCATAAATCGGCTCAGATCTTTTCGTTTTAGGGTATTGTTACCCACTTTAGCCAGTAATTCTTCTCCTTGATCTCCATTTGTGTCGCACCCCGCAAACCCTAAAATCATCCCAATCCATGCTGACAAAAGACAGTATTGGCGAAAACCACTAATATGGATAGGACCGAGAATCACTTAAATAAAGTCCGAAACACGGTTTCGTTTACCACAGAAGGATATTTCTTTTCAAGCTCCAGATTCCATGCAGATTCAAGCTCCTCCTGATATTTGGTAATACATTCAGAACGCGCCTCCTCAAATGGCTTTACGCCGGCAGGCAGTTTTTCAACAAATTGCTGAATTACAAATTGCTTATCGCGTTTACGCACAGCACTTGCGGAGGCGGGCGTTGCATCCATCCAACCGGCAGGCAAATCCGGATGCTTACGATCCATCATGACCATTTGAATGCGAAGATTCAGGGCGGATTTTTCATTCACCAGACTGTCAATTTCTTTATCTGTTTTACCTTGTACCAGGTAATTCTGCACTTCAATGATTTTTAAAGAATCCGAGGAACGATATTCTCTTACCCGAATTCTTTCTCCGGCTGTAAATTGAGATTTATTCTTTTCATAAAACGACTTTAACCCCACACTATCTTCAATCGCTTTTTTCCAGACGAGTTTTTCTGTCAGAGAAAATAATAAAATCCCATCTCTATATTCCCGATACAATTCTTTATAGTCCACATACTTCACAGGCAAGCGACTTTCTTCATACTTCATTAGTTCGGATTCCAGGAAGCCATTTAGATTTTTCATAACAGAGGCCTGAATGGTTGACCCGGACAATGCCTCGGAACGAAGCGTCTTGTAATAGCTGTAAAATTGATTCAGCGTGCGGGTAGTTCTTTCCGAGGGAATCCCTAGCTCCAGAATAACCGACTTATAAAATTCCGGCCGGGTGGAATCCGGTATAAATCTGCCTTGAGAATATTCTTTGCCTAAGGTGGCAATGAACGCATCGGCAACCTCTTGCTTAATTTCAGGCTTGTATTCTTTCCGGATTTTCTCAAGGAATACACTCTGGGGAAGATTGGACCTTTGATCTTTCTGCACACGGGTTCTGATTTCACCTTTCACCTCATCAAAAGTTGGAATTGGCTCTACCTTGGTTACTTTCAAAATATGCCAGCCATAAGGCGTTGTAAATGGATCCGAGAATTGACCGGCATTTAATTTACGCTTCCACTCTTCCATTTCCGGCAAAAGGCGGGATGCGCCCAAGTCTCCACCGGTTTTGGAGGATCCGGGGTCATCTGAAAATTCTTCTGCAAGGGCAGCAAAATCTTCTCCTCTTTTTAATCGTTCATGAATCTCTTTGATTCGCGCCAATGCTGAGGCGGTATCTTTTGCACTATAATTTTCGCCTACGCGAATAATGATATGAGACGCATGTTGAATACCTTTTCCTTTGTACACATCCTGAACATAGAGGATATGATAGCCGTATTGAGTACGAACAGGTTGGGAGACCTTGCCCACAGGCGTATTATAGGCAGCCGACTCAAAAGGGTAAACCATGTTAAATGCAGTAAAATACCCCAAATCACCTTTATTGGACTTTACACTGGGATCTTGAGAATAGCGTTGTGCCATTTCAGCAAAGTCAGACTTGAGATTTACAATAGAATCGCGAATGGCTTTGATTTTCTCATAAGCTCTTAAAGTATCCGCAGGCGAAGCATCTGCTGCCACATTGATCAGAATATGGGAGGCGCGAATCTGATACAAGGATCTCTGGTAGCCTTCTTTAATGAGAGTGTCTAAAATGTTTTTTTCAACCAGATAAGGCTGAGCTAACTGCTTGCGATATCCTTCCAATTCTGTCAGGAATGCCGGCATAGTATCCATTCCCAAACTTTCTGCATTGAGTACTTTTCTACGAAACTTGATATATAGATTCAGATACTCCCTATAGTCTTGAGGCGTTGCTTTTTTGGCTTTATCCCAACCGCCGTTATTTTTTTGATACACATACTCAAATTCCGACCTGCTGACTTTAAAGCTATCCGGTCCCGGACCAAAAGTAATAAGGGTTGCATCCTTAGTCTTGGCAGCAGGCGCCTGAGCCATCGTGAGAGCCGGGATTAACAAAAAAACGGACAATAATAACCTGAACATACGCAATAAACTCTTTTTTAAATGATCTTTTTAAATAAACCGGAGAAGATAAATCAACATGCTTGTCTTCCTGAATTCTCGCCTGTATAAACGAATGAACTTCCGGTCAGATTATAACCGAATGTAAAATTACAAAAAAACTGCTCTCCCGGGGGATAAGCCCTTCTTTGGAAGTTTATCAGATAAATTTCCTGAGCCGAATAACCTGGTGATTTCCCATGGCCTCCACACTAATTTCATCCATGACTTTTTGAACCAGAAATAACCCCAAGCCTCCTTTCTCCCGATTCCGAATTTTTTCCCAACAATCCACCTCTACGATTTTCTCAATGGGAAACGGTTGGGTTGAATCCGTAATTTCTACTTCAACTTTCCCATTAGCGTGCAGGATGGACACAGTAAAAACAGGAACAGGAATGTGTGCACCTCCATGTTGAATGGCATTGGTACAAATTTCATCCGTCGCCAATATAATATGATTGAGAACAATCTCATCCAGATCAGACAAGGCTTCCCGAATGAAAGCCCTCAAAAAGGAAATCTCCCCCAGGTCAAATCTAAAAGTCCTGCTGAATCTCATTTGGTTGCAAAATAGGCCTCTGCCTGAATAACATCCTCACAAATAGGAAAAATCTTATCCAGCCCGAGCAGTTGAAACACATTTAAAACTTTAGGAGATAATCCTGAAAACACCATTCCTTTTCCATTTTGAGATAATTCTTCCTGATGGGATAATATCACACCAATACCTGCGGAAGAAATATACTCCAAAGCAGAAAAGTCAAGATGAATATTGAATTTTCCGGATTCAATTAACTGCCGAAAGGCTTCATCTGCCTGAACTGAAGAAAGGGCATCCAATTCTCCAACGAACTGCAGGGAGACAAAATCCAGGTGGGAGGTAATAAATATTTCCATTATAAAGGGATTAAACGGAAGGAAAGTTATATGAGTTTCTTTTTATTTCTAAGATCATCAGGGTGTAATCATCTTCGATGAAAGCACCGGTGAACTGTTCAACCTCTTCAATGATGGCATTGGCATGGGCCTCAGGAGTAAGCAATAATCCCTTTTCTGCGGCCGAAAGGAATCTATCATAATCATATTCCTCACCTGCGTCATTACGCGCTTCCACCAGACCATCCGTTAGCAAAAACAAACGATCCCCGGCTTGAACGGTCAACTCCTGAACAAATATATGATCGGCAAAGGATGCATTACGAACCATGCCCAAGGCCAGGCCTCCTTCCATCATCCAAACCAGCTTTTTATCCGAAGCATGATAGAATAAAGTAGGACAATGTCCTCCCCGTGCAATCCAGGCTTTGCTTTGATTCAAATCCAGATGAATATAAGTCATGGTAACGAAAGTACCCGTGTCCATACAACTCGAGATGGCCTGATTCATGAGATTCAGGAATCGCTGAGGGGAAGCAGTTGTTCTGGCCAGAGATTGAAACATTCCTTTCACCTGAGCCATATAAAACGCGGCCGTTGTGCCTTTACCCGCGACATCGCCGATAATGATTTTAAAAACGCCGGGCTCTGTATGGAGTATGTCATAATAATCTCCGCCGACGGATTCCGCCTGCTGGTTGCGGGCAAACACACTTAAGTATTCTGTATCCGGGAAACGGGAAGGATACAACTTCATTTGCATTTGGCGCGCGATTGCCAGTTGCTCCCGGTATCTTTCCAACTCGAGCGATTTTTCCGTGAGGGTAATATTCTCCATGGCAATAGCGGCCTGGTCTGAAAAAGATTTAATGACACCCTGATTTTCGTCCGTGAATGCGAAAGATTGGTCCTGAACCAGAAACATAGCGCCAATATTGGCATATCGAGTTTGGATTGGCACCACCATCATGGATCTGAATCTTCGATTCAATGGATTCTGGGGATAGTCCCGTTTTAGGTCATTCCACTGAATAATCTTCCGATTATCTAAAACCAGCTTCCTAAGATTTAAATTCTGCTTGAGCAGAACTGCGTCATCAAGTTCTATACCGGAACAAAGAAATGGAGTGATTGAATCCTCCTCGCCTTTATAGTTTTCCAACTCGATCCATCCTGCATTGGCATTTGAACTTAAAATTGACGCTTCTAACAAGGTTCTCGCAGCGCCCTCTCTGGCCAACCCGGGAATAATACTTTGCTGAATCTTCTGAATTGAGACCAAATCTTTCCGGGTCTTTTCAAACACAAATCCAGTTGGCAGATTGAAAATCAAGACCAGGATAGAGAACAGAGAATAACTTGCGATAAACAGAGCTGCTACCCCCAAAATAAAATAGCGGTAAAAAAAATACTCATGAATTAGGCTTCCAAAATCCTGGCTAAAAACCCCTTCTTCATAAAGCAGTAACAATAAAATCAGAATCGTCAATGCCAGCAAAAAAATACTCGTCAACTTCTGTTTCAAGGTTAAGTAAGCCACCCAACGCGTAAAAACAGAAAAATAAAAAATAAGAATTAGACTACATGCCAACAGGGCTACCTTGATCCACTCGGCAATGAAATAAAAAGGGTTTTCAAAAATTATGAGCAACCCAACGCCGAGGACAATCTCAAACAAGGTCCATAAAACGGTATTGACTCTAGTACCAGTATAAAACACAAATCTCCGAAAGGTATAGATGCCGGTAAATAAGAAAACCACCAGCACCAGCAGCATGATGGCCTCAATGACAGGCATAGTCAATAATTCCTGCGTTGTATTTTCATATTCCGCTAAATACCAACGAAGATAGGACACCACGACACCGCCAACAATCCCCGTAACGAGTAGAATTCTTAATAAATGCTGAGGACTGCGATCTTTGCCATCCTTAACGACCTGACGAACCAGGAGGATATTCGCAAAAAAAAAGGAAAACAAAATTATATCAGCCAATCCTTCATGCAAAAGAATCAAATCAGGATTGGCATGCATGTGTTGGGCAATGGATAGCTTGTGTACAACCAGAAGCACCCAGGTCCCCAACCCGGCAATAAGGTAATATTTGTATCGGTTAAGAAACGCCAGCAATTAATTTCGGGAATAATTGGGAGCTTCCTGCGTAACCTGAACATCATGCGGGTGGCTTTCTCTCAACCCTGCTGAGGTGATTCGAACCATTTTGGCTTTGCGCAATTCCAGAATATTTTTTGCACCGCAATACCCCATACTTGCTTTAAGGCCACCAACCAACTGATAAATTACCTCATGAACGGAGCCCTTAAAAGGTACCCGTCCGACGATTCCCTCCGGCACCAATTTTTTAATATCATCCTCTGCATCCTGGAAGTAGCGATCTTTACTCCCCTCCTTCATGGCCTCGATAGACCCCATGCCTCGGTATGATTTAAACTTACGGCCTTCATAAATAATCGTTTCACCCGGGCTTTCATCTGTTCCGGCAAATAACCCACCGGCCATGATGGAGAAGGCTCCGGCAGCAAGGGCTTTAGGGATATCCCCGGTATGTTTTATCCCTCCATCGGCAATTACCGGAACACCGGCACGATTGGCTGTTTTGGCGGCCAGCATCACAGCAGTGAGCTGAGGAACGCCTACCCCGGCAATGATACGGGTGGTACAGATGCTACCGGGCCCAACGCCTACTTTCACCCCATCCACCCCGGCACGAATTAAATCACGGGCAGCTTCTCCCGTTGCAATGTTACCCCCAATCAACTGAAGATAGGGAAATTGTTTCCGAAGTTTTTTAACCATGTCCAAGACCCCTTTGGAATGCCCATGAGCCGTATCTACGATGACTACATCCACGCCCGCTTTTTCTAATAAGGCTACCCGATCCGGGGTATCGGGTGTAACCCCAACTGCAGCACCTACTCTCAGGCGACCCAAATCATCTTTGCAGGCAAAGGGAAAATCCCGACGCTTTAAAATATCCCGATAGGTAATCAGCCCCACCAACTTACCCTTTTTATCTACAACCGGTAATTTTTCGATTTTATGCTTCCGCAATACATCCTCTGCCTGCTTAATGTTTGTCCCCTGAGGGACAGTCACCAGGTTTCCTGAAGTCATTAATTCAGAGACCGGCCTTTCATCAAGATTTTGAAATCTCAAATCCCGATTGGTGAGAATGCCTACAAGTTTATGCGCGGCATCCACCACGGGGATTCCCCCCAGTTTGTTGTCCGACATTAAGCGGCCTGCATGCGCAAGTGTTTCATCTGGTCTAACGGTAACAGGATCATGAATCAATCCGCTTTCCGACCTTTTTACTTTTCGGACCTGATCTGCCTGCGCCTCCATAGACATGTTTTTATGGAGAATTCCAATACCCCCTTCCTGAGCCAGCGCAATGGCAAGGCGATATTCGGTTACTGTATCCATGGCTGCGGAGACTATCGGAATATTCAATTGGATTTCACGCGTCAGCCAGGCAGTGGTATCAGCATCTCTGGGAAGAATTTCTGAATATGCAGGTACCAGCAACACATCGTCATAGGTAAGACCTTCCAAAAAAGATGCAGAGGGAGTTCCAGATTTTTCCATGGACAAAATTACGATTATCCCAATGAAACAAGTGGAATCAGTGGTCAAGGGAGAGCAAAAAATAAGGCACCCGTTGATGAGTGCCTTACTTTTGGTATCCCGTAGGGGAATTGAACCCCTGTTTACTCCGTGAAAGGGAGTTGTCCTAACCCCTAGACGAACGGGACATTTCGTTTTAGAGGCACAAAATTAATATTATTTTTGACACTAGTCAAGAAAATTAATTTTTTACTGAGAAAATCTTACTCAAGACCGGGCAAAACAAGTCCAATCCCTCTGTGTAAGGATCTCATGCGCTTTAAAAACTAATGTCGAATCAAGACATAAATCATTGAATAGTTGGTATTAAACAGGTTATTCCTGTACTTTTGCACCCAAATCAATTTAAACAATTCAAATGGGAAAGATAAAAGTTGGTATTAATGGATTTGGCAGAATCGGAAGACTGGTTTTTCGTGCTTTGCTAAACAATGACAAAGTAGAGATTGTCAAAATCAA
Source organism: Bacteroidota bacterium (assembly GCA_947459115.1). Lineage (GTDB taxonomy): Bacteria > Bacteroidota > Bacteroidia > J057 > RFSG01 > CANHCC01. The sequence continues at coordinate 21,267 of CANHCC010000005.1, forward strand.
TGATCTCACAGACAATAAAACCCTGGCTCACTTACTGAAATATGATTCTGTTCAGGGGAAATTTGAAGGAGAAGTTGGCTCTGATGATCAATATCTGCATGTAAACGGAAATAAAATTTTGTGCAGTGCAGAAAAAGACCCTGCTCAACTGGCATGGGGAGCTGCCGGGGTTGACATTGTGATTGAATGCACCGGTCGTTTCACAGACAGAGAAAAAGCAGATTTACACTTAGCAGCCGGCGCAAAGAAAGTCATCATCTCTGCCCCTGCAAAAGGAGAAGACGCCACCGTAGTACTCGGTGTTAATGATCACATTCTGACATCAGACATGAAAGTCATTTCCAATGCTTCATGTACAACCAATTGTCTTGCACCGATGGCCAAAGTCTTGGATGATAACTGGGGGATTGAATCTGGCTACATGACCACCATTCATGCTTATACAGCAGATCAAAATCTTCAGGATGCACCTCATAAAGACCTGCGTCGCGCTCGTGCTGCTGCCTATTCGATAGTCCCAACCTCAACAGGCGCTGCTAAAGCTGTTGGCTTGGTGCTACCTCATCTGAAAGGAAAGCTTGACGGCGTTGCTATGCGCGTCCCCATTCCCGATGGTTCTCTGACGGACCTCACTGTGGTATTGAAAAAGGCCGCAACCAAGGAAGAAATTAATGCCGCCATGAAGGCTGCTGCCGAAGGTCCCATGAAAGGCGTTTTGGAATACTGCATTGACCCAATTGTTTCAATTGATATCGTCAGAAATCCTCACTCATGTATATTCGATGCACTCTCTACTTCCTCGATGGGCACTCTGGTAAAAGTCGTAGGTTGGTATGATAATGAATGGGGTTACTCCTGCCGTGTTGCAGACCTCGTCAATAAACTAATTTAATTCAAATACACCATTCATCAAACGCACCCGGAATTGTTTCTCATAAATGATTCCGGGTGATTGTTTAAAATACGAGTCAAAATGAAAAGCCTTAAAGACGCCTCTCTAAGCAACAAAAAAGTGATTGTTCGGGTCGATTTTAATGTCCCCCTAAACAAAGAAACATTTGCCATAACAGATGATTCCAGGATGCGGGAAGCTATGCCCACTCTAAATCATATACTGGAATCCGGTGCCGCTCTGATTATCATGTCTCATCTCGGACGCCCCAAAAATGGACCGGAGGACAAATACAGTTTAAAGCACATTGTTGCGCATTTGTCTAATCTGCTCAAGCGTCCGGTGCAATTTGCCTCAGATTGCATGGGAGAGAACACCTCGACACTTTGTAAAAACTTAAAGCCCGGTGAAGTTCTACTCTTAGAGAATCTGAGATTCTATCCTCAGGAGGAAAAAGGCGATGAGACTTTTGCCCGAACACTCGCCTCGTATGCGCCGGTATATGTAAATGATGCATTTGGAACAGCCCACCGGGCGCATGCTTCAACAGCCATCATAGCAGAATTTGTTTCAGAAAAATACGCAGGCTTCTTGATGCAGAAAGAACTCGACAATGCAGATCGGGTTCTCAAACAAGCAGGAAGACCTTTTGTAGCCATAATGGGCGGCGCAAAAGTATCAGACAAAATTCTCATCATCGAGCAACTTCTGGACAAAGTAGATTCCATCCTTATCGGTGGAGGCATGACCTATACCTTCATGAAGGCACTTGGCCATCACATTGGCAATAGCCTATGTGAAGAAGACAAATTAACCCTGGCATTAGAACTCATTCAAAAAGCAAAGGCCAAAGGGGTACAGCTGTTGCTTCCTGCAGATAGTGTGATTGCCGATCGCTTTGCTGCAGACGCAAACACCCAAACCGTCTCCAATGAAAACATTCCGGAGGGTTGGATGGGGCTGGATATAGGTCCGGTTTCTGTTCAAAATGCCTTAGCAGTTTTAAAGGATGCCAAAACCATTTTATGGAATGGCCCGATGGGTGTTTTTGAAATAGATGCGTTTGCCAAAGGAACGATGGCCGTCGCCGAGGGAGTCGCTGATGCGACCACAAGAGGCGCATTTTCTCTAATTGGGGGTGGCGATTCTGCAGCAGCAGTGGCCAAAGCCGGATTGAGTCATTCGGTTAGCTATGTCTCTACCGGGGGCGGTGCTTTGCTCGAATATATGGAGGGTAAGGTCCTACCCGGCGTCAAAGCATTACAATAATCAAAAGAATTAAAGGGAGAATCGGAGCAATGACTGAAGTCTTTCCTCCTGTTCTCCCTCACAGGGAACACGCGTCACCTGCTCAGGCTTTTTCAAAGTTTGAAGTCCTGTATTATAAGCCTTGTCATAATAATGTAGCGTAAGATCTGCTACCACCGCCAGCTCACCTTTGGAAAGGGCCTCCAGCGCTTCCTGGGTTCGAACCCCACCTAGTTTTTTATGAATACGGAGAATGGCATCTTTTAAAGTTTCGATAGGACAATTGGTATAATCCTTCACCAATCTCTGAATGCGTTCTGTTTTGGGGACTTCCAGAAAAAGCACCTGCCCTGAGCTCTTTTTTAACCAGAATGCTTCCGGCAAAGTAATTTTGCCGATCATCCGACTTTCATCTTCCACCCATACAGGTCTTGAATCCTCCAGGTTCAATAATGCCTGGCCCAATTCATTTTCAAAATGCTCTTGTGTGGGCTGAGGCGACATTCCAATAGCACCAAATGCCGACCCCTTATGATGGGCGATTTCCTCAAGATCAAGAACCTGTTCCCCTCTTGCTTTCAGGGCATGGAGAATTTCTGTTTTTCCACTTCCGGTGTATCCTCCTAATACCAGGTAAGAAAGGGATTTAGAAAAAATTTCCGGTAAATAATTTCGCCAGGATTTGTATCCCCCGATGAGTACTTCCACCTCAAATCCGGAAGTATTCAGCAACCAGGCGACAGAACCGCTTCTCATCCCCCCTCTCCAACAATACACCTGGATTTTTTTCTGCGCTCCAGCTAACGCATATACCTGCCTGACCAGATCAGATAGTTTAGGGCCTACAAGTTCCAGACCTTTTAAAATCGCTGGTTGCTTCCCAACCTGTTTGTAAAGCGTGCCAATGCATGCCCTTTCCTCATCAGAAAACAAGGGCAAAGAAATTGCACCAGGTATATGTCCCTGCCGATATTCCGAAGGAGAACGAACATCAAATACCGGACAGCTCCTATTTTCGCAAAATTCGTGTATCCCTATTCTACGAGACATGATTGTCGAACATCTTCAATTCTATGCCTTGAATAAGTAAATGAATTATCTTAATATGAATTTCCTGAATCCGATCTGCATAAGCGTCATGAGGTACGCGTAATTCTAAATCTGCGATCGTTTTTAATTTCCCCCCATCTTTTCCGGTCAGGGCCACGACCCTCATCCCCTTAGCCTGAGCAACCTCAGCGGCTTTGCAGACATTTACTGAATTCCCGGAAGTACTGATGGCCAACAAAACATCGCCTTTGCGACCTATTGCCTCCACATACCGGGAGAACACATAATCATATCCATAATCATTTGCGACACAAGACAAATGGGTTGGATCGGAGATGGAAATTGCGGCTAAACCAGGGCGATCTTCTCTAAATCTACCACTCAACTCTTCAGCAAAATGCATAGCATCTGCCATAGACCCACCATTCCCACAAGAAATAATTTTACCCCCTTGCTGCAAGGCTTCTGCCATCCAACAGGCTGCGGTTTCAATGGATTTAAAATTTTCTTCTGTCGAAAAATGCGTCAGAACTCGTTGCATTTCCACAAAAGCCTTCTGAATATAATTCATAATGCGTGTGCTTTTACAAAGATAAGCCTAAACTGAACCTTCTCAAATTCAGAGGAGTTAATTTCCTGAGAGATTCGGTTTATGAATTATGATAAAACAAACGCATGCAGGAATTTATTCATGTAATTTTACAACATGAATTTACAGGTCCAAACAGGGGAAGTATTTGCAGCCCATCAGGACTGTGTTTACACCTTAGCAGCAGGTGATTCTGAAGAGATTTTTTTTTCTGCCGGGGCAGATGGAAAAATTATAGAATGGAATATTGCCAATCCTGAGATTGCACGATTAAAAGGCAACGCGGGGCAGCCAATCTATTCCGTGGTGTATAATAAAAACAAAGATATACTTGCTGCCGGGCTCCGAGATGGGGGCTTACATTTTATTTCCCTGAAAGAACAAGCGTTGATTAAAAGCGTACAGGTTCATGCCCGCAGTATTTTTGACATGATAACCCTACCTGAAGATCAATTTATGGTTGTATCTGCGGATGGCAGTATCACCGTATGGAATGCGGCTAATTTCACTTGCATGCTTCAGGCCCATGTGAGTGAACAGCACCTGAGGGCCGTTAGTATTTCCCGGGACAGAAAACTGGTTGCTTTTGGCGGGAGTGATACGTTGATTAGAGTTTACAGCCTGGATTCATTTAAGTTAATCAAAGTTCTTTCGGGGCACACACTTTCGGTATTCTCTTTGGCCTTCAGCCCGGAGGGAAATTATTTGATTTCAGCAGGAAGGGACGCCCGATTAAGAGTTTGGAATACAATAGATTTTCAATTAGAAGATGTTATTCCTGCGCATATGTATGCCATTCATCATTTGGCATTTTCTCCCAATGGAAAAATTCTCGCCTCAGCTAGCATGGATAAAACCATCAAATTATGGGATGCTGAGAATCTAAAACTACTAAAAGTCATCGAACGAAGTAAAATGCCGGCGCATAGTTCAAGTGTCAATAGACTCCTGTGGGCGAGTGACCAGCAACTCATAAGTGGCAGTGATGACCGGCAGATCAGGAATTATAAAATAACCTACTAACTATAGTTTGGTTTTCAACCGCTGATGGGAATCCCCAACTCAAAAACGCTCCAACACCTCCAAATCAAAATACAATACCGAATTCCCCGGTATCCCCTCCATGTCTCTCGAGCCATATCCCAGATCTGGCGGAATCTTTAGCCAAACTCTATCTCCCGGAGCGAGGAAGCTTAACGCCTCTTCCCAGCCGGCAATGAGATTCGATTTTCCAATCATTACCAAAAATGGCTTCGCTTTCCCATTCTTTGAACTATCAAACACCTTTCCATTTTCCAGAAATCCGGTATAATGCATCGCTGCCATTTTGTTTTTTTGTAAGGATGCATTACCGGAAGCACGAATCCATGCATAGCAAAGCCCGGAAGGAAGACATTCCCATTTCAAGGATTCCATCTGTTGGAGAAAAGTCAACTTCTCCTCAGCCAATTCAAAAAGCAGGGGAAAGGTAACTGCCTCACGCAGGTATGTGCCTTCTTTTCTGGCAGGAATTCCTTTGAGTAAATACAACTTTGAAATCACCTCTGCCGACAAACTGCTATCCGGCGTACGAATGATGCGGTCCAGCGTTACCGTGCTATCTTCATTCACCCAAACCCGAACCAATACTTTTCCTGAAACGCCAGTCTCCCGGGCTTTTTCAGGATATTGAATCTGATTTGTAAGAGCAGATAAAGAAATAATTTCTGCAGGCTGGTAGACCTGGGCAGGTAACAGGCAAGACATACCGCTACTGAAAATTATAAATAGTATTCCTAAAAATTTCATACTCAAAATGCATTCATAATTTTTTCCATCTGACGACGCATTTCCGGAGGCCCACACCGATAATGATTCACAATAAATGTAAACGCCATCCTGGGCTTTCCAGGCTTATCTATAATCCCAGTATAGGCCCGAACCCTTTCCATATACCCGCTCTTAACAAATACCCCCGGTACTTTTTCTTTAAGTCCCAATTTTCCTACCTGAGCATACCAATCTGCAGAAGCCTCTGCCAAAGAATATGGCGTAACCGCATTCATGGGGGAAAGCCCCGATCCATCGTTTATGAAGTTCTTATGTTTTGTCCCGGACTGAGAGGGCCAGGCAGCATGCAACAATTTAAGTCCTTCTTCTTTTTTTCCGTCTGTTGCCAAAAGGCATATCATGTTTTCCGCAAATAAATTCTGACTATGTATCAGCATTTTTTCCAAAATACTTTTCAATGGCGGGGAAGCGAAAGCATCTAACTCCTTACGAACGCCTTTTTTATCGGTCGGCATATTTACGGTTTTGGGATTTCCGGAAACCTCAATGCCGGCAGCATTCAACGCCTGTTTCAGTCGAAATGCCACTGCCAATGGGGGATCTGGTAAAGCACCATTAATGGTGCAAGATCCTTTTCCGGGAGGCAGGGTACCAATAACTTTTCGCTCATTTTGGCCAGGCCCTCCCAAAATCCAGGCATCTTCTCCTTTTGCAATTGAAGTCCGTACGAATGAGGTGTGGTTCAGCCCCGGCACAACCGGAAAATAGGATTTGACCTCACACAACTGATTTTCTCCTGCCGGACTATTTAAAATTAATGTATATCTATTTTCATTGAGGCACAATCCTGTTGCAAATGCGCCGTAATGATTTCCTATGTCTTCATATAACCAATCTCTGGCCTCAGCTTCTGTTTGAAAACAAGAAGCATCCCCAATGACCGCACCATTCACTTTCCGGATACCGGCATTTTTAACTTTGGTAACCCAACGGGCAATGAGGGTCTCCGCATCTGTCCCACTGTTTTCCTTGCTCCCCAGAGTTGGGTCACCTGCCCCAACCACTATAATGTTACCGTTTAATGTGCCATTTTTATCTATGCTCCCTTCGTAACTCAGGCGTGTCACCATTCTTTTATCCGAACCCAACTTTCGGAGGACCACTGCTGCTGTTGCTATCTTAAGGGAAGATGCCGGGATTAGGAGTTTTTCGCCTTGATCTGAAAATAAAATTTTCCCTGTTGCCACATCGGTCAAAATAATCCCATAGGAGGCCGCCTTCAATTCCGGCAAGGAAAACACCTCCTTAATTTTAGATTCAATGAGAGGAATATTTTGAGCCTGTATCTGAAGCGGATAAGCAGGACCACACAAAACAAACAGATTGATAATAAATAATTTTATCAGAAGCTTCTTCCCCCAAAACATCCGAATCAGGGAGCTAAAAAATACAAAGCGACAATAGGTGAGGATATTCAAAACATAAACATTAAGCGTGGGGCGGGGAAATCAGGCCAGCCTTGAGTTGTTGAATTTGCTCCCATTCCCGATCTAAGCGTATGTTCCAAGCATGACTAATTTTTTCCACCTGCTCTTCCAACCGGTCTAAATGCTTTAACCAGGCTTTTCCCAGAATACGGGGTCGATGCTCAAGGCCTGACACGAGGGAGTCAATGGCCTCATTCAGCGCAATTGTTTCCGGCGCAAAAAAGGCGTTGCTGAATACCTCCCAGATATAATCTATCGCTTCCTCAGAAGGGTGAATATGATCGGATGTATAAAAACGATAATCCCTTAAGTCATCCATCATAATTTCATAAGCCGGGAAATAGGCCACCTCCCTGCCAATTTCTGTCAACTGATGGCAGGCGTATCTCAGAACCGACTTACTGACGGCATTGAGCTCCAGCGTATCTTTTGTGTGACGCACAGGGCTAACGGTTAAGATAAATCGAATGTCAGATCTGATGGCCCTGGTCTGCGCAATAATTTCCCCAACGCTCTGCACAACTTGATCAGGGGTCAATAAAATTTTATCGAACTCCCTCAATGGCACCTTATGACAGGAAGCTACCAACCTGCCGGTTTGGCGATGCCGATATACCCAAGCAGTACCAAGCGTTATCAGAATATATCGAAACTGAGGAAAAACCTCGGAGATATAGCGATGGGTTTCCTGAATATTCTCCTGCAAATTCTCTGGTGTATTTCCATACAAAGCAGAGGGGAACCGAAGGGAATAATACATTTCGTAATGTTCTATTAGAGGCTGAATATCTGCCAACTTTCCAGACAGAGCCTCTGTCAGGATATCTTCGATTGCAAGCGGATGAAACAAAGTCCCCCAGGGATTCACAGATACAGGCATATGATACCGGTATAGTTTTTCTCCCGCGCGTTCAGCAAAACAGGAGCCTAAAGAGAGCACCGGGGTTTGATGTGTAATTCGCCAATCCGGCAGGCGGGGTTGTATTTCCGTTCGAAAAGTTAAACTCATAACTGCACCTTACCGATATTGGGCGTTGAAGCCTGAGCATATTTAATTTTAGGGATTCTTCCGGAGAGATAAGCCATTCGCCCACCAATGACGGCATGCTTCATAGCCGCAGCCATTCCCACCGGGTCCATGGCTTCCGCAACCGCGGTATTCATTAAAATGGCGTCGTACCCTAGTTCCATTGCCAATGCCGCATCAGAGGCCGTCCCAATACCTGCGTCCACAATCAAAGGGAGATGGGGAATAAACTCCCGAATCATTTCCAGTGCATGAGGATTGCGTATGCCCTGTCCGCTACCGATGGGAGAAGCCAGAGGCATAATGGCCGCACACCCAAGATCTGCTAAGCGGCGACAAAGTACAGGATCATCATTTACATAGGGTAATACAGTAAATCCATCCTGAATTAATTGCTCACAGGCCTTAAGTAATTCCAAGGCATCCGGCATAAGCGTTTTTTCATCTCCAATGACCTCTACCTTCACCCAATTAGTTTCCAGGGCTTCTCTGGCTAATTGAGCGGTAAAAACAGCATCTTTGGCGGTATAACATCCAGCTGTGTTGGGAAGCAAATGGTAGGATTTCAGCGTCTCCATCCCCAGGAAAGTTTTACTCTTTTGTTCCAGATTAATCCTTCGAATCGAAACCGTAATAATTTCCGTCCCGGAGGCCTTCAATGCTTCACCCAACACCCCGGGACTGGGGTATCGGGACGTTCCCAATAAAAGTCTGGAGTGAAAATGTTTCCCGCCAATTTTCAGTATGTCCTGATCTGATTGCATCTCCCCGGTATTTGGTGCAAAGATAACGCGAATCCTTTCAGGTTCGTTGCCAACCTGGGTAAGATTCAATGCCTAATCCTTAGAATGTATTATCGTTTTTTTATATAATTTTGATAATACACTTGCTTTTTTTTATGTAATTTTGATAATACTTTTTAAATTTTCATTAAAAAAACTGATTGTTATTCTTAATCCCATCATGAAGAAGTTTTATAGAATAATTGAAAATCAAATACTTAAATCCATACACACCAATAAGGTCCTGTTGTTGTATGGCAGCAGGCGGGTCGGCAAGACGTTTCTTCTTCAATCTATCCTCCAAAAGTATTCTGGGGAATATCAGTTTATGAATGGAGAAGACATGGATGTTCAGGCGCTATTTCAAAAAAGAACCATTGCCAATTACCGGGCACTCACCGGTAATGCCAGGCTTTTAGTTCTGGACGAAGCTCAGGTCATTCCTGATATTGGTTCAGCACTCAAACTTATGATTGACTCTCAGCCAGAATTAACCATTCTTGCCACTGGTTCCTCTTCACTAGACCTTGTCAATAAATCCGGAGAGCCCTTAACGGGAAGAAATCTCAATTTTCTTTTATTCCCATTGGCACATTCAGAATTAGAGGAAACGATACTTCAATCCAGACAAAACCTGGATGAGCGGCTGATATATGGAAGTTATCCAGAAGTCTTCCAAATTAAAGACTACCCCAAAAAAGCAGATTATTTGAGACAATTGGTTCAATCCTATCTACTTAAAGATATTCTGGCGTACTCTGGCATACGGCATGCGGATAAAATATTCGCCCTTCTAAAAATGGTTGCCTTCCAATCCGGCTCGGAGGTCTCATTGACAGAACTTTCTAATCAATTAGGAATAAGCAAATTAACCGTTGAATCTTATCTTGATTTATTGACAAAAGTATTTGTCTTGTATAAACTTCCGGCATTTAGCGGAAATCTGAGAAATGAAATCACCAAAGGCTCCAAATGGTTTTTTTATGACACAGGCATACGAAATGCTGTCATTAGCAATTTCAATCCGCCGGCACTCCGAAACGACATGGGTTCTCTTTGGGAAACCTACATACTTTCAGAAAGAATTAAACGCAGTCAATATCTAAATAATCACACACAGTTTTATTTTTGGAGAACCTACCAGCAACAGGAAATCGATCTCATAGAGGAAGTCAATGGACAAATCTCTGCTTTTGAGATTAAATATTCTACCCCTTCCAGATTAAAAATTCCTGCTACCTTTCGAAACAGCTATCCGGAGGCCAAGCTACATTTAATTACCAGAGAGACTTATCTGGATTATATCAACATCTCCGACCCCTTCTCCCCCCAGGAAAGCCAGATTTAACCTTTTCCTCCCCTTTCTCCCTAACTTTGTATCCGATGGCCAATCGGATTCTGATTTTACTCAGTCTATTTTGTTTCCTGAATTCGGTTCAGGCCCAGGGCCCCTTATCACCCGACCTTAGGCAGAAATCTTATTTTCGTGCCTGGAGGGCAGGGGTACAGGCCGGTCCCATGCTTTATTTTGGCGACTTGTCTGATCAATTAAAAACCATCGCTTTGGCCAGAGCGGGCGTTGCTATATATGGGCAATACCATCTTAATGACCACCTGGCACTGAGGGTTTCGCTCCTTCACGGTTCAGTGCAAGGAGACGATCGTATGGGCAATCTTTCCGGGCCCAATCCGGGCCGGAGCCTTTCCTTTCGAAGCAACATATCAGAGGCCAGCCTAACGGCACGCATGTACTTTCTGGATGGCAAAAGACAAATCCGTCCCTACTTTGTAATTGGACTTGGAATGTTTCGATTCAATCCTAAAGCAGATTTATTTATTGGCTCCGGCGACAACCTAAACAATCGATATGTATATGAATCTAATGGAAACATTGCCAATGCTCAGGGCAATAAGGTAATAAAAGATGGGATTTACGAAACAGAACTTTGGAAATGGAAAACGGAGGGCTTTGACAATTCCTTCATCCGTTATCCAAGTCAATATTCCAGAACCCAGGCCTGTGTCCCTTGGGGATTGGGCACAAAAATCAGCCTGACGCCTCATGTAGATTTTTCCTTTGAATGCGGTATCCGTTACTTATTTACCGACTACCTGGATGATGTGAGTAGTCGCTATACCAGTCAAAAGCTTATACAAGAGAATTTCCCTAATGAGCCACAAAAACAGGCGTTAGGCACTTACATTTCTAATCCATCCGGGGACACGCATGCCTTTCGCGGAAATGAACTCAGCAAAGATGTTTATGCCTTTACTAGTTTGGGGTTGGAGTACCGCTTTGGAAAAATCCTCATACCTAAAACCTCTATTTGGGAACCTTATAGACCGGACTTTATGGATGAATGGGCCTTTGGCTTTGGGCCGGGAATTCTATTGATGCACGGAGATATGCGGGATCATCTGTTGGCGCCTACCATCCGTAACCGGGCCAGGCCAAACCGTTCAGATATACAGGCGGGCGGGTCCGTTTATGTGACAAGACATCTAAGCCAATATTTTGCCCTAAAGGGAGAAGTGCTTGCAGGCTCCCTGTCAGCTACCCGACAGCCGGAATTTGCCTCCACTCCGGTATTGGATGTTAGCCTAAACCTCCTCCTTGACCTGACCAATACCTTTCCGAGGTATAAGCCCTATGCCAGGCGTGTGAATGTATATGCCCAGGGGGGATTGGGCCGAACTTCAGTTATTGGATCCGTCAGACGGGTGAACGATGGGGTGACAGTCAGATACACAGGCCCCGCAAGTTATACAGTGCTCCCCGTTGGCGGGGGGATGCGCATTCATTTAAATCCACACATTGACCTGGATCTGAATTATACCTATCGACTGGTGAACTCGGATGTTTTAGATGCAACCCGTTCGGGCTCAGACCGCCCGCTTATGAATACTGTAAAAGATGGATATTCCTGGCTTAATGTATCCATTGCTTGGGTTCTGTTGAAGGCAGTAGAATCAAAACCCAAAGACCCATTCAAGGGACTGAAAAAAAAGGTATTTCAGCAACTCAATACAGATGGGGACCAGGATGGAATTCCAGATTTTAGAGACCAAGATCCTTATACCTTGCCGGGAATCCCTGTAAATCCTGCGGGTATTGCCCTCGATCGAGATAAAGACGGAGTTCCGGATTTATCTGACGACGATCCATTTACGCCTCAGGGCTTAATTATAAATTCCCGTGGAATGCCGGCAGATGCAGATAACGATGGCGTACCGGATTATCGAGATATTGAAGCCAATAGCCCGGCTGGCGTATTGGTAAACTTCAAAGGCCAAAGCTTTTTTACGCCTGAAGACGAAGCCGATGAGGCGGTAGCCCTGGAGGCCCTGCGCCCAATGCTTGGCACCTGGAATTTTTTGATGATTTATTTTGATTTTGATAAGGCCCTTGTGAAAAATGAATATTATGAATCACTGGCCCAGATCGCCTTGCTTTTAGAAAAAATACCTGAGCTAGAAATAAAACTCATCGGCCATGCGGATATTCGAGGCAACAAAGACTACAATCTAAAACTATCCGAAAGAAGAGCAAATGCAGTCGTCAAAGTACTCTCCGAGAACTACGGAATTTCTTCCAAACGCTGTGTTATAGAAGCTCAGGGCAAGGAAAGTCCACATACCCGCTATGTATCTCCGGCAGCACAAGGGTCCAATAGAAGAGTGGAAATTCGTTTAATGTACAAAGGGAAAGAACTTACCCAACATTAAAACCTGAAGCCATAAAATACCTCATTCCTGCTAATGTATTTTCAATTATAATTATATTTATATTTACAATTGTATTATGTTTAATTTAAAAGAGAGGATTATAAAATTAATTAAACCTCACTAACGCCATTATGATTTTTCACTCAAAAGAAACACTTAGAACAATCCTGAATCAGGTATCGGATTCTGTACAACTTTATGATATCCATGGCCGAATCCTTTATTTTAATGGAAAAACTTCGGAACTGCTATTATATTCGAATGAAGAATTAAAAGACAAAAATATTTCCGACCTATTTCCTGAATTTTCAGATCAGGAAAAATGGCTAACTCTATTAGATGACCTTGATACTCAAAAATCTCAAACCCATGAGTATAAAATCCAAACAAAATTTGGAAACCGATATCCGGCAAAAGTCAAAACTACAGCAATTGATTTAGACGGCGAAAAGTCAATATTATTCTTATTTAATGTAGATTTCAATCTTAAAAGCACCCCCACGACAAAACCTAAAAGCATCCTTGAAATACTAGAAACTTCTGCCAACATAAGCGAATATCTATTAAATAATGATAGTTATGAAGAAGCGATAAACCAAGCCTTAGAATTATTGGGCAAAACAATCCAAATAGACCGCATATACATTTTTGAAAATCATTGGAAGGAGGAAAAGGAAGGACTCTGTTGCTCCCTTAAATATGAATGGGTAAATACGGGCATTTCAAAACAAATACATAATCCGATACTACAAAACTTCTATTTCGAGAGAGACTATTTTCTCTTTTTTGACCCTTTGAATAAAGGAGAGATCATTAATCTTCATGTAAAAAATATCCCTTCGGTTTACAGACCCTCATTAGAATTACAGAGCATAGTTTCGATGCTGATTATACCCATCCATATTAAGGATAGATTTTGGGGCATCATTGAATTTAATTCGTGTACTTTTGAAAGAGAATGGAGTGAGGATGAAATATCATTTCTCAAAACAACAGCGAATACCCTAGGGATGTTTATTGAAAAATGTGAATCTCTAAAAGCGTTAGAAGATCTTGTTAAAGAGAAAGAGACCTTATTGTCAGAATTACATCACAGAACCAAAAACAACCTGGCAATTATTTCCGGGATTATCGATTTACAAAATGGATTCTCAGACAATCCTGAAGTGCTTGCGTACAGTGATACCATTCGAGAGCGCATCCAAAATATTGCATTGATTCATGAACAGTTATCGTCCACCGGAAAATTCTCACAGTTGTCGTTTTTTGAATATCTGGATTTATTAATCCGCAAACTGGAAGTAAATTATATTAAAGACAAAATGCTTCATAAAACTCTACAAATTGAAAGTTTTTATATTACCGATTTGAGTCAAATGGTATCGGTCGGCATCTTGCTCAATGAAATATTGTTAAATGCTTTTAAACATGCCTTTAGAAATTCATCATCTCCAAAATTGTTAATTGAGGCGAAGAAAATAAATAATAGCATTTA
>CANHCC010000006.1 GCA_947459115.1 Bacteroidota bacterium
CATACTTGGCAATGTGAGACATGACAAATGCTGCTTCTTGCATTTGCACCTGAGCATCTGTGCGGAGTGTAATTACATTATTGGTCTCATTGTCATCCGTGAGCACTTGCTGGATTAAAGCCGGAATTTGAGCTTTTTGAATTACTTCATTGTTCCAGGAAAATCTCAGGTCTTTGGTAATGGTTACGGTATTCTTTCCTTCAGTCTGAAGTTGAGTAGAAGATTGCGGAAGTTCTACTTTAAGCCCCAGTTGTTGATTGACGGATAAGGTTAGGATGAAGAAAATCAGCAATAGGAACACCATGTCAGACATGGAGGCCAGGCTGAAGTCGATGCTAGGTTTGGAGCGCTGTTGAATACTCATTTTACAGGTTCTTGAAGTAAATCAATAAAATGGGTAGTAGTAACTTCCATTCGATAAATAACATTGGAGATCATTCCGACCAGAAGGTTATATCCCATATAGGCAGGAATCCCAACGATCAATCCTGCAGCTGTTGTTACCATGGCTTCATAAATACCTGAGGCAAGGTCAGCGGGTTTAAGACTTTCGGTAAGGGTCGAAATCGTCATAAAAGCTTGAATCATTCCGGTTACAGTACCAAGAAAGCCAAGCATAGGGGCCGCACCTGCTACCATGGCCAGGAGGAAAAGACTTTTTTCCAGCCGATAGACTTCGAGTTTACCCACATTTTCAATGGAGGCAGAAATATCTTCCAGGGAGGAGCCTAAGCGACTTATGCCTTTGGATATCATACGAGAAAAGGGGGTATTGGTCGCATGACAAAATGCCTGAGCTTTTTCAATCTCACCTTTTTTGACATATTCTTTAATTTGTTCCAAAAAATGATCCGGACTTTTATTTGCTTTCTTTATGGTAAGATAGCGTTCAATGGTAATATACACTGCCAGAACAAGTAGCCCGAAGATGGGAATCATAAAAATACCCCCGCTAAAAAATAACTTCCAAAGGGACATACCCGAGGAGGCGGCATTGACCGCAACGGAGTCTGCTTGAAGTAAAATGGCTTGTAATAGGTACATAAAATTAGAATTTATCGTTTACAAAAATAAGCTTCCGGATGTCTTCAACAGAGGCCTTCTTCCACAAGCTATTTCTGATGGATGTACTAATAACGATACAAGTTGATTTGGAATTGTGCCTAAAAGCACATACTTTCAAAGTGAATTTTCATTTTTTATCATCAGACCTTGACACAGACCAAAGAAGCCTGGGGTAGCCGGGTAGGATTAATTTTAGCGATGGCAGGAAATGCTGTTGGGTTGGGGAATTTTCTCCGCTTTCCGGTTCAGGCCATTCAAAATGGCGGTGGCGCCTTCATTATTCCCTATCTAATCAGTTTCGTTTTGTTGGGTATGCCCCTACTTTGGATAGAATGGAGCATGGGCCGCTTTGGTGGCACCAAACGCAACCACTCCACCCCGTTTATTTTGGACAGCATGACCCATAGACCCTTTTGGAAATATTTCGGGGTATTTGGGATATTCACCAATATAGCCGTCGCTGCCTATTATTGTTATATCGAGTCATGGACCATGTCCTATGTTTATCATTCGGTAATCCAGACTTTTTCAGGGATGGATCAAAATCAGGTTGCTGCTTTTTTTGGCAATTATGTAGACATTTATTCTTCCACAAGTGGTATCCCATTCGAAGCTGTCTTTTTTTATATTCTTTGTCTATTACTTAATACCTGGATTTTATCCAAAGGCCTGAGTGGAGGCGTAGAGAAGACCGCTAAAATAGGAATGCCCCTTTTGATATTATTTGGAATTTTCCTGGCAGTGAGGGGAATTACCCTGGGCGATTCTTCAGCCCCTGCCGGATGCACGGATTGTGATGCCAGTCTGGGATTGAATTTCCTTTGGGAACCTCAGTATAGTGCATTAACAGATCCTAAGGTTTGGCTAGCCGCTGCAGGTCAAATATTTTTCACTTTATCTTTAGGAATGGGCACCATTCAATGCTATGCCTCATATGTGAAGCGAAAAGACGATATCGCTTTGAATGCCATGTCTGCAGGTTGGATGAATGAGTTTGTTGAAGTGGTATTAGGCGCCTCTATTGTAATTCCGATTGCAGTGGGGTACCTTGGCCTGGATTGGGTAAAAAACAATGCAGGGTTCGCTATGGCCTTCCAAACCATGCCTTTTCTTTTTGGGCAATGGGGCGCATTTATGGGAACATTGAGCAGTGTCGCATGGTTTGGATTATTGTTTTTTGCAGGGATAACCTCTTCTTTGGCCATGGGAACTCCATGGATGGGTTTTATGGAGGATGAATTCAAATGGTCCAGAAATAAATCTGCGTGGTCCTTTGGCTTAATTACATTGGTAATGGGGCTTCCTACCGTGATATTTTTTGAGAATGGGGTGTTTGATGAATATGATTATTGGGCAGGGACAGTTTCCCTCGTGGTTTTTGCCCTGGCGGAGACCATTATATTCTCCTGGATTTATGGTATTGACAAAGGATGGGAAGAATTACATTATGGAGCAGATATTCGGGTACCCGGCTTTTTTAAACCAGTTATAAAATATGTTACCCCATTGCTTTTGTTATTCGTTTTTACCGGTGCACTTTTTACACCGAAAAATAATGATTGGAAAACAGCCTTACAGGGTAATTGGGAATTAGACCCTTCCAGCATCGTTGGTAAAATTACGCATAAAGGGATAAAATGGAATCGTTCCTGGTTTTCCGATGGCTTTGAATCTGAGGCATCCGGTACCGTGTTGAAGGTTCAGAATTCAACCGACACTAAATGGACCGAAATTCAAATTGGTAAACCTGGAATTGAGAATGAAGAAGCCGTTGTTTTAAAAACTTTCCGTTTGAAAAATGTACAGGAAGTATTGGTAAAGGCAGGGGATGTGGTTCTTGAAGGCCAGATATTAGCGCACGGAGATTTTATTAATCCCCGATTTTATCTGGATGGCGCCCGAATCCTGCTTTCCCTGTTGTTTATAGGTCTGGCCGTGTTGGTTTATTCCGCCACCGTTAGAAGAACCAAACTTTCAAATTAAACTTTATGTCAGTTACAGCATTTATATTAATGGTTTTAGTTCAAGGAACCGTAACCATTCTCACAGGCTACTTCTTCTGGCGCGTATTAAGAACCCCGCCTAAGGCCGAACCGGATTCTTATGAAAATGAGTTATGAGTTATGAGTTATGAATTATGGGGAATGAATGATAATGAAAAATGTTAATGACGCATGATTAATGACCAATGATGAATGAAGAGTATGAATAATCCATGAAATATGATGAATGGGTAAATCTATAATTATATAATTGTATAATTGTACAATCTATATTAAATAATCCTATTTTAGTCCTAACCCATAACTCATAATTTATAACTCATAACTCATAATTTTAATTCGGTCTTTTAAACAAACCTCGAAATGAAAATAATTTACACACTGCTTTTGATTTTTAGCTTGAGTATTCTTAATGTAAATGCTCAGAGCGATTCGACCTTGTCGAATTCAGGGATTAACGCTAATCGTGTTCAATTGAAGCATGAATTAGGAATTGGCGCCGGATTCTCTACCGGTTTTGGTCCTGCCTATCGCTTGTGGGCCAATCGCCTTGGTGGACAACTGTGCTTTACTCCCATTAATACGGGTATGACAGAATTGTATAGTGCAGGATTTACTTTTTTGTTTTCCATCTCAAAGACCCAATCGAGTAATTTCTTTTTTTACCAGGGAAATCACTTTTTAAGTATTACCAATTATACCGCCGGAACTTACGAGTATCAGAGCCTCAATATTCCCGGAGGAGGCGTGAATAATACTACGGTGTATGTTCCTGCCACAACTGATAAAGATAAATACATGAATAATGGATTAGGTATTGGGATAGAGTTATTTCATAAGGACCGTAATGTTTCCCCGTTTGGGTTTAATATTATGTGCGGGTTATCGGCTTACCGAAATTTTACCAGGTCAAATTTCACCGGAGAAATGGCCCTGATGTATAAATTTAAATAAGGCAATAAGGTGGTAACTAACCGAGGGTTAATTACCACCTCCTAAACTTAAACGCCTTTTAATTGTTTATCCAATACTTCAAGCCCCGCTTTCAAGGTGTGTGGCTTATATCCTAATTCTGTCTGTGCGCGTAAGATAATAAATCCCGTTACCGGTGGCCGCTTTGCCGGTTGGGCAATGACATCTGAAGTTGTCTCTTCAATGAGAGACTCGTCCAGATTCCAGTGTTTCGCGACAGTTCGGGCAATATCAATAATCTTCATCTGCTCTGAACCGGATATGTGGTATGTGCCTTCTCGCTTACGCATTAGAACAGCAATAATACCATCTGCAAGATCTTCAGCCAGGGTAGGACTTCTTTCCTGGTCGTTTACGACTTTAATTTTATTTCCATCTTCAAGAGATTTCTTGACCCAAAGCACAATATTGGTTCTGCCTAACCCTGGCACAAAACCATATAGGAGTACGGTACGGACAATGGCCCAGGGGGTTGTCATACTTTGAACTATTTTTTCTGCATCCCATTTGGCATGACCATAAACCGATAAAGGATTCGGTTGGTCTTCCTCTTTGTAGGGACCGGCAGTTCCATCGAAAATAAAATCCGTAGAGACAAAAATTAAAAAAGCACCAAAATCCGAACATAGCCGAGCCAGAGTTTCGGTCGCTTCAACATTTACCTTGTGACATGCCTCAGGATTGAGTTCGCATTGATCCACATGGGTCATAGCGGCTGCATGAATTACTGCATCCGGTTTTATTCTTTTGAAGGTATTTTCCAGACGAGTAGTCTGGGTCAGATCTAAATCTATATACTCATAATCTTCTATGGAGGGATTCAGGTTGTCCCCGAGGTCCGTAGCGATTATTTGCATGCCGGTTCGTGCACTTAATTTGGATATAAGCTTTTGACCTAGCAGTCCGTTACTACCGGTAACCAGTACTTTTTTAATTTGTCCTTCCATTATTTAAACTATGATTTTTTTTATTCAGGCCATTGCTGTGGGGCCGCCGAAGTTAAACGGCATACCAGACGGACTATCATCAATGGGGATAGGGCCAAAATGCGCTTCATATTTGGACACATTGTCATTGAGGGCCATCAAAAGACGCTTAACATGATGAGGGGTCATCACAATTCGGGATTTTACCTTGGCCTTAGGGACGCCCGGTAAAATTCGAACGAAGTCCAAAACAAATTCTGCGTTGGAATGCGAAATGATTGCCAGATTGGTGTACACGCCTTCAGCTACATCCTCTGTTAATTCAATGTTTAATTGGTTGTTGTTATTTTCTTCCATAATTCAAAAGTAAAGGAAAACAAGGTTTAACAAAATAGCATCTTAAAATTTAAATGCGGTTGACAAACATCCTTCTCCTGATAAAATTTAATGTATGCGCTGTTTTTAGTATGCCAAATTTTGACCAAGCCATCTCTCCACTTCATCGACTGACATGCCTTTTCTGACAGCGTAATCTTCTACCTGATCTTTTGTGATTTTGCCCAGCCCGAAGTATTTGGAATCCGGGTGAGAGAAATACCAGCCGGAAACTGCTGCAGCAGGCCACATCGCCATACTCTCCGTGAGGGTAATACCGGTGTTTTTTTCTGCATCCAACAAATTGAATAAGGTAATTTTTTCAGTGTGATCCGGGCAGGCAGGATATCCCGGCGCAGGTCGAATTCCCTGATATTTTTCCCGAATCAAATCTTCATTCTCCAGTGTTTCTGTGGCGGCATAGCCCCAGAATTCTCTTCTGACGCGTTCATGCATTCTCTCTGCCAGAGCTTCCGCAAGACGGTCAGCAATTGCTTTTGCCATGATGCTGTTGTAGTCATCGTGATCTGCTTCAAACTGCTGCACCAGTTTATCCAGTCCAATACCCGCTGTGACTGCAAAAGCCCCTATGTAGTCGTTTACACTCGTTGATTTAGGTGCGATGAAATCGCCGAGAGAAAGATTTACTACCCCACCCCCTTTTTGGCCTTGTTGTCTTAAATTATGTAGAGTGGCCAATGGTTTTTCCCGATGTTCTTCTCCTTTTTCATTGAATGCATACAGCGTAATGTCATCTTCATGCTCCCGGTTGGCAGGATAAAATCCTATAACCGCTCTGGCTTCCACTAATTTTTCCTGTATAAAACGATTGAGCATGGCTTTCGCATCCTCAAATAGTTTTGAGGCTTCTTTTCCAACGATTGGGTCTTCCAGAATTTTCGGAAAACGACCCGCAAGTTCCCACGTCTGGAAAAATGGCGTCCAATCAATATAGTTCACCAATTCCTCAAGCGGATATTGGTGGAAAGCTTTAACTCCCAGGAAGGTTGGCTTTTGTACCTTGGTGGCCTCCCAATTGATTTTCATTGGATTGTTTCTGGCATCCTGTATCGAGACATATTCTTTGTCACGACTTCGCCTTGCATGGTCCTGACGAAGTTGCTCATATTCGGCTTGTATGGCTTTAAAGAACTCGTCTTTTTGTTCAATGCTAATTAAACTTCCGGCTACAGGTACGCTTCTGGAGGCATCCAATACATGAACAACCGGTCCTGAATAATGGGGCGCAATTTTTACTGCCGTGTGAATCCTGGATGTGGTAGCGCCACCAATGAGCAAGGGGATTTTAAAACCCTGCCTTTCCATTTCCTTGGCCACAAATACCATTTCATCCAAAGAAGGGGTAATCAATCCACTCAGTCCGATGATATCTGCATTTATTTCTTTGGCACGATCCAGGATTTTTTGACAATGTACCATCACCCCCATGTCATCTACTTCATAATTATTGCATCCCAGAACCACACCCACAATGTTCTTCCCAATATCATGAACATCCCCCTTTACGGTTGCCATCAGGATTTTACCTGCAGAAGAAGAAGAAGCCGTGCCACTTGCTTTCTCTGCTTCCATAAAGGGCATCAGGTAGGCAACTGCTTTTTTCATCACCCTTGCACTTTTTACAACCTGAGGCAAAAACATCTTTCCTTCTCCAAATAAATCTCCCACAATGTTCATCCCATCCATTAGGGGGCCTTCAATTACATGCAGAGGCTTAGGATATTGTTGTCTGGCTTCCTCGGTATCCTGGTCTATATATTCTACAATGCCTTTTACAAGGGCATGGGTTAGACGCTCTTTTACCGGCAGGGTTCTCCAGGTTTCATCCCTTTCCATTTCCTTGCCTTTGGATTTTACCGTCTCTGCATATTCTACCAGAATCTCAGTCGCATCCGGTCTTCTATTCAATAAAACATCTTCGACCTTCACCAGTAAATCGGCAGGGATATTCTCGTATACCTCTATCATACCGGCATTGACAATCCCCATATCCAAGCCTGCTTTGATGGCATGATACAGGAAGGCAGCGTGCATGGCCTCCCGTACGACATTGTTTCCCCTAAAGGAAAAGGAAATGTTACTGACGCCCCCGCTAACCAATGCGCCCGGTAAATTTTTCTTAATCCATCGGGTGGCCTCAATAAAATCTACTGCGTAATTGTTGTGCTCTTCTATTCCGGTTGCAACGGTTAGAATATTAGGGTCAAAAATGATGTCCTGAGGTTTAAAGCCAATTTCTTTTGTGAGGATGTTGTAAGCTCTTTCACATATGGCAATTCTTCTCTCATAGGTATCAGCTTGGCCTTGTTCATCAAAGGCCATTACGATAACGGCAAATCCATACCGCCTGACCTTCCTGGCCTGCTCCTTAAATTTTTCCTCTCCTTCTTTGAGCGAGATGGAGTTCACAACGCCCTTGCCCTGAACACATTTCATACCCGCTTCTATGACCTCCCATTTGGAAGAGTCAATCATGATAGGCAGTTTGGCGATATCGGGTTCGGAAGCTATCAGATTCAAGAAGGTATGCATGGCGTTAACAGAGTCCAGCATTCCTTCATCCATATTGACATCTATCATTTGGGCACCGCCTTCCACCTGGTTCAACGCAACGGAGAGTGCATCCTCGTATTTGTTTTCCAAAATCAATCTTGCAAAGGCTTTGGAACCTGTAACATTGGTGCGCTCCCCCACATTAACAAAATTGGCGCCTTTGAAAATGGTCAGAGGCTCCATTCCTGCAAACCGTGGCAAAGGTTCTGGTATAGATGGTATTCTGGGGGGATACTTGGATGCGAGCTTGGCCATCTCCCGAATGTGATCCGGCGTAGTTCCACAACACCCCCCAATGATATTGATAAAGCCTTCTTTCAGAAAATCTTCGATCTCAGTGCCCATGGATTCAGGGCTCTCATCATAGCCTCCGAATGCATTCGGCAATCCCGCATTGGGATAAATACAGACAAAAAATTCGGAGATACGGGAAATCTCCTGAACATAAGGCCGAAGTTCTTTGGCGCCAAGGGCACAATTCAAGCCAACACTTAACAGAGGAATGTGAGAGATAGAATTATAAAATGCCTCTGTTGTCTGACCTGAAAGGGTTCGTCCCGAAGCATCCGTAATTGTACCGGATACCATGATGGGCAAACGCTTCCCAATTTGTTCAAAGTAAGCATCTGCGGCATATAGAGCAGCCTTGCAATTGAGGGTGTCAAAAACCGTCTCAATGAGCAGGAGGTCTACGCCTCCATCCATTAATCCGCGAATTTGCTCTGTGTAGGCTTCAACCAGTTGATCAAAATAGATACCCCTAAAACCAGGGTTGTTGACATCCGGAGAAATAGAGGCGGTGCGATTGGTTGGACCTATAGAGCCGGCAACATACCTGGGTTTATCCGGATTAAGCAAAGTAAATTCCTGGGCGGCTTGTTTGGCAAGCTTGGCAGATTCAATATTTAATTCATATACCAGGTCTTCCATGTGGTAATCCGCCATGGCAATACTGGTGCAGGAAAATGTATTGGTTTCAATAATATCCGCACCGGCATCTAAATATTCTTTGTGAATGGCATAGATTATGTCCGGACGCGTGAGTGATAATAAATCATTATTCCCTTTCAAATCGGCTGGGAAAGATTTAAATCGTTCTCCCCGATAATCCTCATCCGTCAGATTGTAACGCTGAATCATGGTTCCCATAGCGCCGTCCAGTACCAGAATTCTTTTGCGCAGTTCCTGTTCTATTGTGTGATTCATTAGAAATGGTATAAAGTAAGGATCTCTGTTTAACAAGTTATACTGGTATGGAGCCTGAAACAGGATTTGACTTCCTTCAGGGACAATACCCAATTACCTTGTTAAATACAGATAAATCTAAGACAACAAAATTACGAATAAGGATAGACCAATGAACGGTTTATCTTAAATTATCCTATGATATTTGGCATAGGGATACTTTAGCCGGAACAAGGCGTTTCCATTAAATCATTTTGTATCAATTGAGCCATTTCTCTTCCTGCCCAGGGACCCAGTAAAATGCCATGCCTATAAAGACCATTGATGGCATATTTCCGACCATTTCCAATTTTTTGAATGACCGGTAAATGATTGGGGGCAGCAGGTCGGAATCCTGCATATACCTCCTGAATGGCTAAATCATATAATCCCGGCAATACTTGCCAGGCACGCCTCAAAATATCCATTACCCCACCAAAACTATTTCTCTGATCCATACCCATGTGCTCTGAGGTCGCCCCTACCAGAATGCTGTGCTGTTTTGGTACAACATATCCATTCCCCAACCGCCGGTTGCGAATCCGAATAATATGCCGGAGCGGAAACCCTTCATGTTTTTCTAAGGCAATCATCTCCCCTTTTACCGGCAAAATATCGGGCGCCTCAGCGATAGATACCGGTCGCACACCGGTAGCCAATACCAGTGCAGCGGCTGGAATTGTCTTCTCCTCTCCCTCTAAATTCACCACTTTGGCTATTGACCTGGATTCGTCCCAGTCCACAAGGGTCGTATGTTCATCGAGGGTAATACCCTTTCCCAATAAGTCCAATTTTAGGGTTTTCAATAATGGCCGATTTTCAATTTGAATATCTCCCGGGGCAAAGATGCCACAAGGAATATTAGGGCTTATCAAGGGCTCCTTCTCCTGGAGGGCCTGGCTCTCGAGCCAATAAACTTCTAATCCTTGTCGTTTCTGAAAATCATATTGTCTTTGCAGATATGGAATGTCTTCGGCGGCAGAGGCGATCTCCAAAGTGCCTGTGCGATCGATAATAAGACCCTTTATTTCGCTTTCCCACTGCTTATAAATTTGAAGGCTTTCGAGACCGGCTTTTAAAATCTGGGTTTCAGTAAATTCCAATTCATGCACTGGGGCCAACATCCCTGCTGCCACCCGACTACTACCCTGCCCTATAATCTGACAATCAATAAGATGAATAGAAAAACCTTGTTTCTCGAGAAATTGGGCGGTACAGAGTCCTGCAATTCCTCCCCCAACGATCAGGATGGGATGTTTCACTATTTAAGTTTGTAAAAAGTAAGCCACCATCTTTCAGGAATTTCATCCTCCGCTGCCAAATGAAAATCCCGCTCAGAACACGCCACAATCTGACGCTTATGCACATTAGCTTCACTGGTGTGAGGATAGGGAACTTCCATCCACCACCTTTCTGAGGTGTTCGAAGAATAAAAGACAATTTCCGAGATGCTGCCTTTTAATGGAACCCGATGCCGGGTTACATTACTGTAATCGTCATTCGGAAAGTCTTGCTTCCTATTGTAGTATCCTTCTAAAAAGTACCAAATCATCATGGCCGTCAAATGACTGGTTTGTTCGTTTAGATCTTTTATTGGATTTACTTCCGTAAAGGAGACGGAGGATACCTTATTGGATATGCCGGCATATCTTGCAATTCGACAAGCCTCCTCCGCAAAAAATCCGGGAGGTGAGGGCATGTTGGTTCCTGGCGCATCGGAATGCCTGACACAACTGACATCAAAAGAAACCAGATCGGCATCCCGAAGTATAGGCTCGGCATGGGTGATGTCTTCCTTTAACTCTCCCAGCCTGACGGCCTCGAAATGCAAGGACCTAAGCGTTCTTCTATCACTTTCCGGAACAAAATAGGTCTGATAACCTAAGTTCGCAAAATGATAAAGGTAGTTTGGGCTGTGCAGAAATATCTTGTGGTTATGAGTTGTGTTGTTAGTCCCAAAATCCGAATTGTCCATATCCAGACGAGAATCCACGGAGACATAGGATACATCCCTTTTCATTTTCTCATAACCCATATATTGCCCCAGCGCAATGTCATTACTGCCTCCAATAATAATGACGGTTTTGCCGGCTTCCACCAGAATACCTGTAACATGGGCCAAGGCCTCATAATAATCAAAAAGCTTATCTTTCTTTTTGAGGTTTCCCAAATCTGCTATTTTGACTTGTCCGGATGGAATTACAAGCTTATACAAATAGCGTCTTATGGAGGCTGGGGCCAAAGCTGTGCCTTTCATGCCTGTACTTCCCCTATCCTCATCACATCCAAGAATAACTAAATCACAATGTTCCCAGTCAGGAAAAAGGCCACCATTAATCTGAGTCAGATTGCCTAAGCAGCCCGGCTTAAAATCCCGAATCATCTGAAGATGTTCATCGGTCAGGGGATTAAAAAAATAGGATATGTCCATAAATATATGTCCTGTTTGAAGATTCCTTTCGGGTACCCTTGACAACAATATTTCATTTTCCGCTGAAAATGAGATATCTAGCTTTTCCCTCAGGATTGGGAACCCTTTTGTACTTTTGCAAAGTTAAGAGAAACAGAATGATCCTATTAACAGGTGCGACAGGCTTTGTGGGAAGAGAAACGCTAAAACAACTTCGGGATAAGGGGTATGCCGTTCGGGCATTAATTCGAAATCCGGAAGTGGTTTCCCATCATCCTGATTTTCAGGGAGTAGAAATAATTGAAGGAGATATCCTGGATGTTTTGAGCCTGGAGAAGGCTTGTGAAGGTGTTACGGAAATTATTCATTGTGCAGCTACCGTGAGTTTTCGCAAAGTGGACAGGGCACTAATGAAAAAAACCAATGTAACAGGAACGGCCAATGTGGTTAATGCAGGGATAAATGCAGGCGTCCGAAAACTCATACATGTATCTTCTATTGCCGCTTTGGGGAGATCTAGGGAACATGAAGCCATCACGGAAGAAACAAGGTGGAAATCGGATGGCAAGAATTCCTACTATGCTCAGACTAAATATGCCGCTGAAAAAGAAGTCTATCGGGGATTGGCAGAGGGACTTCCCTGTGTGATTGCCTGTCCGGGTGTCATCCTGGGTTATGGAGATGGCAAATCCGGATCAGCCGGCATATTTAAATTTGCAGCTAAGGGACTCCCCTTCTACCCTGTCGGAAGCAATGGTTTTATTGGGGTGAAGGATGTGGCAAAAGCCCTGATTGTTCTTCTGGAAGGCAATCACAATTCCGGCGAAAAATATATCCTGGTAAGCCAGAGTGTTACCTATCAATTGCTTTTGTCCCTGATTGCAAAAGTCCTGCAAAAGAAGCCTCCGGTTTGGATGATTCCACCTTTTGGCGCCAAATTGTTGGGCAGAATCATGGAGACATTATCTTTTATAACACGGACTAATCCTGTATTCACAACTGAAACCATGAGAACCGCTTCCCACCGGTATATATATGATGGTTCCTTGTTTTCTATTACCTTTGATTTTTCATATGAACCGATTGAGAGGGTCGTTCAGGACACGGCTCAGTCATTTTTAAATACCTATGCAAATCCTGGTGAACGGAGATAAACCCATTGAGCTATCCGAGAATTCGGTATTGTCAGAAATATTTCCTCGATTGGGAATCGAATTAAATTCTCCCGGCATTGCCATTGCCGTCAATGGTCGAATCATTTCGAAAAGCCTATGGCAGACGCATACACTTCAAGCGGGAGACAAAGTTGAGGTGGTTAGAGCTTTTCAGGGAGGTTAAAAATAATAGGATGAAACTTTACAAATTTACAAGACATGTATGCGTTCTTTTTGGGACGCTATTTTTTCTTAGCCTATCTGCTCAAGATTCTCTCCGCATTTTGACATGGAACATCCAAAATTTCGGAAAATCTAAAGACGCGGATGAAATTGCCTTTATTGCGCGTCAAGTAAGGCATTTTGATATTGTCGCAGTTCAGGAAGTATCCGTTGGGGAGGCAGGAGCCAAAGCAGTGGCCTGGCTGGCGGATGAGTTGAATCGTACCGGTGCCTCCTGGGATTATCGAATCAGCGACCCAACTACAGGAGAAGGATCTGAACGCTATGCCTGGCTCTGGAAAAAAAGCAAAGTGCGAAATTTAGGTAGATGCGGACTAGAACAAGGGTTGGCAGACTCCATAAACCGGGAGCCATTTTTCTGTCGATTCGTTTTTCATAGCGATACCCTGATGTTAGGCACCTTTCATGCCGTCCCTACCTCCAAAGGGCCTGCCAGAGAAATTGCTTTTTTACACCAGATTCACAAATGGCATCCTCAGGAAAACATCTTCATTATGGGGGATTTTAACCTGAGCGAAAAAAATCCTGCGTTTTTGTCCTTAAAGAATCTCGGATATCAACCAGCTGTTAAAGGAAGCAAAACCTCACTGCGTATGGAAGTGAAGGACGGTTCAGTATTGGCGAATGAATATGATAACATCTTCTTCAATGAACGCAAAGTCGTGAAAGTGTCCGCCGGTACCATTAATTTCACCCCTAATTTTCCCACCTTGAAAGAGGCAAGGGAAATTTCAGACCACATACCGGTCTGGCTAACAATTAAGGTACGACAGTAAGCCTTATTGATTTATCATTTCTCTTAAGGTCCTCTTTCTGAACTTTTATGAATCAGGAAGAAAAAATAGCTTTGTTGGCATTACGCCTCACCCCGGGAATCGGCCCGGTGATTGCGCAAAATCTTATTGCCTATTGTGGAAGTCCACTCAGCGTGCACAAATTACCCTCATGGAAATTAGAACGCATTCCTGAAGTTGGACCGCGTACAATCTCAGCCCTCAAGAACAAGGAGGCAATAGTTGTTGCAGAGAAAGAGTTTCGTTGGTGTGAAAAAGAAGGTATTCGGGTGCTGGATTACACCGAACCTGACTATCCCTCCCTGTTGAAGCAAATACCGGATTTGCCCTTGATATTATTTGTAAAAGGGGATGCCGCGATGAATACCTGGCCTTGGGTTGCCGTCGTAGGAACAAGAACACCGGATGAATACGGCAGAACTACCACCAATAAAATATGTGAGCAACTCAGCGAGGCGGGCGCAGGAATTTTGAGCGGGCTGGCGTATGGCATAGATGCAGAAGCCCACCGGGCCAGCCTGCATGCGAATGGCATTACCGCAGCCGTTTTGGGTCATGGAATAGATAGAGTTTATCCGCATCAGCATCGAGCGCTAGCTGATAAAATAGTCGAAGGCGGCGGCCTGCTAATATCCGAATACATAAGTGGCACCAAACCGGATGCGATGAATTTCCCAAACCGTAATCGGATTGTGGCTGGTATGTGTCGCGCCATTCTTGTCGTTCAGGCGGCCAAAAGTGGTGGCGCTCTGATTACTGCTAAAATGGGGTTTGATTATGATCGGGAAATATTTGCAGTGCCAGCCGACATCACCCGAAAATACTCTGAAGGGTGTCATGATCTGATTAAAGATCAAATCGCAAGAGTTTTTACAGGCACGGCCGACATATTGGATTTATTGAAAATTCAGGAGGAAAAGGGTATGCCTGCTAAGGCCACTGCTCAATTTCAGGAAGTCGGGATTTTGCTGAGCGTGGAGGAAAAACGCATTATACATGCCCTTCAATCCGGCATAGATACTGTGGATGACTTGTTAACGAATGGAGATTGGCCTATCGCAAGATTACAAGCCTTGCTTATGGCGATGGAGGTGAAAGGGATGATAAAAACGATGCCGGGAAAGAAAATTAAAACGATGATTTAACCCTTGGTAGGTTTTGAGTTACCTTAATAACGGTTATCCCTCGGCTTGATTTTATAATTCTCCGGAATTCTGAATTGTGAAACTTCTAATTTTCTGGGATAAATATTTTCAACTTTAGTCGTAACGGTAAATGCAGAGGTTTTACGAACGGTTTTCAAGGGTATGCGTCCATCTAATCCTTTTGTAAGAAAATTGACCTGAGCATCCTTCTTGCCTGCAAATAATTTAGGGTCAATTTTATATAAATCTGAAACATAATAAAACACAAATTCCTTATTGCGTATCAGTTTATATTCTGCACATTTAATATTCATAACCATCGCACTATCCCCTGTGGGAATGGCTTTGGGTGGGGTGATCTCCTGGTTTTGCCCGTCTAATTTTCCTCTTCTGTAGGCTACCTCATTTCGCATATCCAGAATATACATTTCACTTGAATCTGCTATATAAAGGCGGGTTACCGGAAACTGACCCTCATAAGTGTGAATGATAAAGTTGTTGTCCTTAAAATGCATGTCCATTCGGGTACAAGGCTTGTTGGCTAAAAAGGCATTTGCCTCCGGACCTTCCACCTCTATGGAGTATTTTATGGTTCCTTCAAAGTTCTGTGCATAACCCCCCAGAAGGGAAACAATAGTAAAGAAGATTATCAATATAGTTTTCATTTCAACAAAAATAATACAAAGCTTGTTTTACTGTTTCGGCATGGGCCGAAACCAGAATATTCAATTGGGTATGATATCCACCTCCCATCACGGAAACGATTGGAATGGAGGCGGATTTTGCAGTTTGAAACACAAATGCATCTCTATTTTTACACCCCTCTGGTGTTAAAGATAATTTACCCAATCGGTCTCCGCCTATGACATCCACCCCACTTTGATAAAATATAATATCTGGATCCGTCCGGGTAATTAAGCCTGGCAATTCTTGTTTTAACAGATGAAGATAAGTATCGTCGGTGGTATAGGCAGGTAAGTCAATATCCAGATCGGATTGTTCTTTTCTAAGTGGGTAATTATCTTTACAATGCATGGAAAAAGTAAAAACGGCAGAATCCTTTTGAAATAAAGCGGCAGTACCATTTCCCTGATGCACATCCAAATCCACTATCAGAGCTTTTCGAATCTTATTTTCTTCCCTCAAACAATTAATGGCAATAGCAATATCATTTAATACACAATAGCCTTCTCCATAATGATAAAAGGCATGATGCGTGCCTCCGGCAAGATTGATGCCGAGACCATATTCCAATGCATTTCGACCTGCCATAAGGGTGCCGGATGCAGAAGATAATGAACGATCCCGAAGTGCCTCTGAAGGTGGAAATCCAATCTTTCGAATTTCGGCAGGTTCAAATTGACAGGTTTGAATTTTTTTCCAGTAAGTCTTACAATGTGTGGTGAGCACATCTGCTTCTTGAAATAATTCAGGATGCTGCAATTGGGATGAAGTTATCACGCCTTCATGCAACAGTTGGGCCTGAACCAAATCGTATTTTTCCATTGGGAAAGCATGTCCCTCCGGTAATGGAATCGTATATCTTTCTGATGTACTCAGGTAAATCACCAGGATTGGGGAATTTTATTCAGAAAGTTGCTTATACCGGTTTTACACTCGTCGGTCCCTCTGGAATGTGCATTCATGCGCGCAGCGAACTGTAAGCCCTCATCCAGCGTCATATTCTGGACATCCGCAATCATTTTCTTAGTAACCTCCATGGAGGTGTAAGAATTCTCATTGCACAATCTTAAGGCAAAGTTCCGAACCTCTGAGGCAATACTATCTGCGGGAAGGACATCATTAATCAGCCCGATGCTATGCGCTTTGTGAGCTGAAATTAAATCCCCCGTCAGCAATAATTCTTTTGCCTTGCCTTCTCCGATTTTTCTTAACAAGAACACCATCACAATGGCCGGAAGAAATCCAATTTTAACTTCGGTATAACCAAACTTTGCTTCCGGTACGGAGAAGGAAAAATCAGCTAAAGTTGCAAGGCCACATCCCCCGGCAAGTGCATGCCCTTCGATCTGGGCAATAACCACTTTGCTCAGGCGATAAATCTGCTTGAATAATTCCATTAAATGGGCAGAGTCCATCAGGTTTTCATTATAAGAATACGCCTGTAGTTTTGCCATGTAATCTAAATCAGCGCCTGCACAAAACGCTTTCCCATTTCCCTTCAAAATAATCACCTTGACCTCCTGGCTCTGTTCCATGCGTGCGAAGGCATCTTTCAATTCTTTAATGACAACAAAATTTAATGCGTTCCTTTTGTCAGGACGATTCAGGGTGATATATCCAATCCGATCTGCTACTTCGGTTACAATGTACTTGTATTCGGGTGACTCCATACGATACGATTTGATTAAAAGTAAAAATACAAAAAAAGGCAGGTGAAACTTCAACCTGCCTTTTTTCCTAAGTCAAATTAAAATTACTTCAAATTGATTTGATAAGTACGGTTATTGTAAGTCAGGATGGCTTTATTGTCGCAAGTACCGTCTCCGTAATCCAATTTCCGCTCTTTTTCATCACTCTTTAATGTCAACTTACCCGATACCAACCAACGGCATCCAATATTCTTTTTCAGCCCTTCATCAATTGTAATGGTATAATCATCCCCTTGACGATTCTTCCCACTGGCGGAGCCGGTAATTATATAAGTGTCATCAGAAGGGGAAAGTGTGGAATACCCCTGAGTCCATTCTCTGGTTCTGGTGGAGTTCCAGGTGATAGTACCTTCGGGCGTTTCATAGGAACAATTCTCGGCTTTTACTGTAAAGGTTACATTTCCATTATTGCCGACGCCATTATTTGTAGCGGTATGATTCCAAACGAGTTTGTTGTCATCAACAAAATAATTTTCAGATCGATGCGTGATAACGGTACCCGCATCCCGATATCTACCGGTCCAGGTAGCTATGAGTTTCCCACGACGATTTTTTCCATCCCAATTTGAGCACAAGCAATTGGTTGAGCCAAAATCAATGGTAAGTGTTCTAGGGGAAACAGTGGTGTCTAAAGTTGCCGTAGCACAGGAAGGCAGCCAGGCGCCGAGGCTATCGGTTTTTTGCCCACCCTGACGAGCCGTGGCATTCAAAGCATCTACGATTACGGAAGATTCTAATTCTGCTGCTGCATTGTCTTCTGTACTGGTGCGGAAAGATTCGCGGATACTTTTTCGGTTACCACAGGACATCCATAACAGGGAGCCAAGGGCAACAAAGAAGATTGGTAAAAAATGATTTTTTTTCATAATTAAATGGGGTTTGATTACTCAAAGATAATATGAAATAATCATGCCAAAGCTTAACCTGTCCATTTTTTTTTCTGGCAAATTACTTAACTCCAGTAAGTTACTTATGCTTGTTACTCTCGGTAAGTTACTTACCCCCACTCCGGTAAGTTACTTACCCCCTACTCCAACAACTGTCGAACATCCTCCTCTGTTAGGGATTTAAAGAATTCTTCCTCAACTTGGATAATATCTGCAGCAATCTTCGCTTTCTTCTCCTGCAACTTTAATATTTTTTCTTCTATCGTATTCAAAGTAATAAAGCGATAAATAAAAACCGTCTTATTCTGTCCAATACGATGCGCACGATCTGTGGCTTGACGCTCCGCCGCAGGATTCCACCACGGATCTAAAATAAATACATACTCTGCCGCTGTTAGGGTCAGTCCTGTTCCGCCTGCTTTTAAACTTATAAGAAATACCTGAATGTCTTCCTGCTTCTGAAATTTCTCTACTTCTGACATCCGATCTTTTACTGAGCCGTCTATGTAGGCATATTTTATTCCCCGCCCATCAAATTCTTTCCTTAAGACATCTAACATCTTCACGAATTGAGAAAAAATCAGCACTTTACTGCCTTTCTCTACAATTTCCGAGGTCATGCGGTTGATCTCCTCAAGTTTTCCGGATGGCACATCTGGGTGACCGGTAATCCCGGGATGCAATGCGACCTGCCTGAGTTTTTGAAGGCCAGCCAATAGATTGAATTTACTCTTCGCTTCACCCAACTCCGTCAAGTCCTTCAAATACACATTGCGATATTTACTTTTTTCTTCTTCATAACAAGAGGCTTGTTCCTCCGACATTTCGCAATAATGTACCTGTTCAATCTTCGGGGGTAATTCGGTGGCCACTTGCTCTTTTGTCCTCCTCAAGATAAACGGCTTAATAAGAGTTTTGAGTTTTTCTGCTTTTTGGATATCCCGCTCTTTATCGATTGGGTGTGCGTAATAATTTCTAAAGAAAGTCTCCCCGCCCAGTAAGCCTGGATTTAAGAAATTCATTTGAGACCACAAGTCCATTGTGGAATTCTCGATAGGGGTTCCGGTAAGAGAAATGCGCTTGCGTACACTGAAATTTCGCAAAGCCTGAGCAGTTTTGGATTGACTATTTTTGATTATCTGACTTTCATCCAAAATCATAGTCGAAAAAGGAAAATGTTTCAGCCAGGCTTCATCGTTTCTTGCTACCCCATAGGAGGTAATTATCACATCATACTTTGAAAAATTCTCAATTTCTTTCTCTCGTTGCAATCCACGATATACGAGTATTCGAAGTTTTGGGGCAAATTTGACGGCCTCCTGATACCAATTATACAACAAAGAAGTTGGCATCACGACCAAGAGAGGATTTTCCTGCCCTCTTTCAACGAGATGTTGTATAAAACACAATGCCTGCAAGGTTTTGCCCAAGCCCATATCGTCGGCCAAAATCCCCCCACAACCATAATCGTGTAAAAAACATAACCATTCGAATCCGGACTGTTGATAAGGCCTCAAATCTGCTGTAAGGCCTTGAGGTTTCAATACTGCTCGAATGGTATCAAAATCTGCCAGTTTATGAAGATGATCTTTATTATAGTTAGGTAAGTGTGCCAACAACCCCGCCTGATACTTCGGTATCCTGAGACGATCGTCCTCTTTCTCAGCGACCTCCAATAGATGCCGGTAATCTGTGAACCATTCTCCGGGTAACAAAACCTGAGTCCCATCCGGTAGTTTATAATGCCGAATGTTTTGCATGATGTTACGCCTGAATTTGATAAACGGAATCTCGAATTTCCCAATTCGAACAATGGCTTGTATGTCAAAATAATCTCCGGACGATTGGGTTTCTAATAATAACTGGGGCTTGTCAAAGTTGATTTGTTCTCCGCTACCATCCTGCACGATATTAAACCCCTTTTCTCTGAGCGCTTCGGAATACTCCATCAACCAGTCAAAAGCCTTGTCGCGCGTAAAACTAAACTCGGCATTAAAACTGTTCATCCCATATAATGTGCCCAGATATTGCCGCATATGTTCTTCAGATTGTAAATCCCTGGCAATTCTAAGATAAGAAATGAGTCCTTCAGGATTCTTCTTCTTCACGACATGATAGGGATTTTGGGCCGCAACAAAACCGTATCGAAATTCACCATATTGAACTTCGGGCTTTATGGTCATGATACTATTTGGGTCCTCCCGAATACACAATAAAAATTCAGGAGAGGCGTATAAGGTCTCTATGTCAAATCCGGAAGACTTTATTTGAAAATCATTTTTCAACAAAGGCTCAATAAATCGAGTATGAAACTCTGATTCTATCGTCAATGGAATAGAGATAAATTTACGACTCAGAAAGGGGTCTAATTTTTTACCATCTACATCTCCATTTAATTGAAAGACATCTTTTTCCAGCAATATCCAGGCAGGTTCGGTACAAAGAATTTTTGTCTCTTTAGCCTGAGCCGATAAAGGATCAGGCGGGAAGTCTAATTGCTTGCCCTTAAAGGATAAAGTTGGATAATAATTGATGTCATCCCGATTTCTATTAAAATGAAAGGTTACCTCTGCCTTTTCCTGATGTAACTGAATTTTGGAGCCCGCAGGATTTCCATTTCCGGTCATGATATATAAATCCTTACCTGCGCTACTAAGGATTTTTAAGGCTTCATTTAACCTTTTCTGAATGCTTTCAATTGCTAAATCTTTGAATGCCCCCTTGAATTTATTTCGGAAAAAATCGGAAGCCTTTATGGTTTCTCCCCTGGAATTCTTTTTTACGATTACCTGGGGCGTGATCTCATAAAGCAACTGAACCAGCTTTTGATCGATCTCATCCAGCCCGGAATTAAACTCAGCGGCATTATCGGGTAATAACCTTTGATGGGTGAGCGTAAAAGCCCCTTTAGCATTCAACGCCACTATATGTGCAGAAATCAGGTGACCCAGATATTCATGATGGTAAACTGAATAAACGGGCTTGAAAGGATTTTTATGATCAACAAGCAGGGCAGCCATGATAAAATGCGTCGGCAAAATTACCGAATAAACATGGACAAACCACACCTGTAGCCCTCATCCGCTGATTTGAAATTATGCGATTGAGTATCAATAGAATGTATTTATTCTTAAGTGTTGTAACAAAAGTGACCAAGGTTACTGTTGTAAGAAGGGTTAACTTGTACTTTTGAATTCATATATTTTCTTAATTCCATGAACGAACTTAAATTCCCTCTTGAAACTTATCTTGCCAAAGCCATATCTTACGAAGATTATATGGAATTGGGTGAACAATTGCTGGCTGAAAATAAAACCAGTGGAATCGACCATAGCCCTGAAATGATTGAGTACACCCGAATGAATGTGCATCGGGCTCATCGAATTTTGAAAAAAGGCCAGGTTCATCCGGAGACCAAAATATTTTTAGATAATTTTTCAAAAAATGTAACGCTCCTGATTTTATCTGAGTATTGGTGTGGTGATGCCGCGCAAAATCTCCCTTGGTTGCATTTAATGTTTCACGATAGGCCTAATCTTCAACTAAAAGTCCTTTTCCGGGATGAACATCCTGAACTGATGGATGCTTTTTTAACCAATGGCGCCAGAGCTATTCCTAAAGTCATCGTCCTCAATGAAAACCTGGAGATTTGTGCCACCTGGGGCCCCCGCCCAGCCTCTGCTCAAGAAATTATACTGGAAAATAAGCGAACGGGGGCTCTCCCCAAAGAAGAAGTTTACAAAAAACTTCACTTGTGGTATGCTCAAAATGAAGGGAAGGAAATCCAGTCCGAATTTTGCAACCTGTTGAATGCCTGTTAAGGTTGGTAACCAACTAATTCTGTATCTTTGATAATATTTTTGGTTTTTATGAATCTGTACAAACTGTTTACTTCCCTCTTCCTTTTTTCTCTTCTGATTATGCCCATCCTTGCACAACATCCTTGTGCAGACCACCGCATCGCTTCTAAATCTAAAAAGCCGGTGGTATCCGCTAAAGTGGCTGCGGCCATGACGGATTATGATGTGAGTTATTATTTTTTGGATCTCAATATGGAAAGGACCAATACTGCTGTGTCTGGGTCGGTTACCCATAAATCCAGAGTAACGGCCTCCTCCCTGAACAATTATATTTTTGAGCTCCATCCAAATTTTACCATTGACAGTATCCTGGTCAATCAAATCAATACCCCTTTTAGTCGTAATGGAAATGCCGTTACCGCACTGCTTGGGGCAACGGCAAATCAGGGGGATTGGTTAACCGTGCAGATTTGGTACAATGGCACGGCGCCAAACTCAGGGTCGGCAGCAATCGGGAATGGCCTCTCCAGTGGTAACTCCCAAAGTTGGGGCAATCGGGTAACCTGGTCCTTAAGTCAGCCTTACGCGGCTTATGAATGGTGGCCCTGCAAACAAAATCTCACCGATAAGGCAGATTCCAGCAGATTCCATATAACCACTGACTCCACTAATATGGCAGGCTCGAATGGCTTACTTCAACAAGTTGTTACAGTGCCCGGTGGAAAAAAACGCTATGAATGGAAATCCAATTATCCCATAGATTACTATCTGATTTCTGTTTCCATTGCAAAATATATTGAATATTCCTTCTATGCCAATCCGGTTGGTTCTGCCAGTCCTGTTCTCATTCAAAACTTCATTTATGATAACCCTCAAACCCTGCCCAATTTTCAGGCAGATATAGATGAAACAAAAGACATGATGGAACTGTTTGCCAATCTATTTGGCCCTTATCCTTTTGATCAGGAAAAATATGGTCATTGCATGGCGCCTTTTTCAGGTGGTATGGAACACCAAACGATGACCACTCAGGGATTTTTTAACTTTGAGCTTACCGCACATGAACTCGGCCATCAATGGTTTGGAGACTATGTGACTTGTGCCACCTGGAGTGATATTTGGGTGAACGAAGGCTTTGCTTCTTACTCTGAATATCTCGGTCTGGAAGGGCTTCACCCCACAGATGCTGCTCCTCACATGCTGGATGTTCATAATAATATAATGTCTCAAACCGGAGGCGCAGTCTGGTTTACAGATACCACTCAGGTCAATCGCATTTTCAGTTCCCGCCTTACCTATAATAAGGGTTCGGCTGTCCTTCACATGATTCGATTTGAACTTAATGATGATTCGGTTTTCTTCCGCGTTTTAAAAAAATATCTCCAGCAATATGCCTATGGCAATGCGACAGCGCTTGACTTCAAACAAGTCCTGGAGACAGAAAGTGGCATGAACTTTACCACCTTCTTCAACCAATGGTTCTACGGCGAAGGGTATCCTACCCTCTCTGCTAAATGGTTTCAAAAAGATGGGATATTTTATCTCCAGGCCAATCAGACTGCCTCCGCGCCATCTATCACCCCTTTATTTCAAACCCCCATTGAATACCGTCTCCTCCGTGGGGGTGGTCAGGATACCATCATACGCCTCAACTTAAACCAGGCTTCCCAATTTTATGCTTTACCCGTTGGTAGCAATGTAGTATCCGTAATTATTGATCCCGCCAATTGGATATTAAACCAGACCGGGTCTGTTACAAAAGACTCTTCCATCCTGCAACTGGCTTCCGCCGAATTTTCCGGAACTACAGAGGACTGGGTGGATTTTGGAATGAACCCATTCTCGGATCATATTTCTTTGAAAGTAATTGCCGGAGAAGGCAAGGGTACTTTCACCCTCTTTGATACTGAGGGGCGCAAACTTCAGACCCTCCCCATCTCCAATGGACAAGGTAGCTTTTCTACTTCAGAACTTTCCTCCGGAATATATCTGGTAGAATTTGAAACCGAAACCGGCAGACGCTTTTCGAAAAAAATGCTGAAACAATAACTTGGATAATTGGTAGGCTGTTAGCTGTTGGCATTGGGCTAGCAGCTAACAGCTACCGGCTAATGAAAGCCGCCTTCCTCAACTTATCATTCACCGCAACCCCCAACCCTTCTTCCGGCACTAATTCTGCAATAATTCTATCAAAACGCTCGTCCTGATCTAATTCCCGCATGAGCGCAAATAAATTCTGAGCTGCTGTTCTCAGTTGCCCACTTTCTGCCAAAAGAAACTGCTGTTCTTTGGACACCCCTTCTTTATAGGTGGAAAACCTTAACCAGGCTGTTCTTTCGGAACTTGAAGATTCAGTCGTTTCAAGTAAAAATGCCTTTCTTGGTGCATAATGCGATTCCAACATGCCGGGTGCAGTCGGGTGTTCACTGCCGGATTTATATTTTACCGGCAAGCCACCAACCTTTTCCAATTCCTCCCCTGTAATGGCTCCGGCTCGGTAAATTTCAATGCATCCCTCTCCTGCTCCAATCACTGTAGATTCAATACCCACAGCACAATTCCCACCATCCAGAATCCCATCAATGCGTGTACCCAGTTGATCTAAAACATGTGACACCCGTGTCGGACTGATGTATCCAAAGGGATTAGCACTTGGTGCAGCTAAAGGAAAGTCTAATTGTCTCAATAAGGCCAGAGTTAAGGTATGATCCGGCACTCGAAACCCCGCAAATGGGCTCCCACTGCACACAATATCTGGCACCTTGTCTGTTTTGGGCAACAGCACCGTCAATGGACCTGGCCAAAAGACCTGCATTAATTTCTCCAATACTTCAGGAATTTCCCCAACCAATCCTTCCAGTGCAGCTCTACCGGAAATATGCAAAATCAAAGGATCAAAATGCGGACGGTTTTTGATTTCAAAAATTCGGCTAATCACCTCAGGTTTCAACCCATTTCCCGCCAACCCATAGACGGTCTCTGTTGGAATGGCACAAACCTTATCCTGCCTCAATAAAACCGCAATTTCCTCAGGCACTGAACTCTTGATCATACTGCAAAATTAACACGACATAAGGAGAAGTGAATCATGCGAATTCATTTTTGACTTGCATACTCTAAAGCCCATGAACCTTTCTCTCTTTGTAATTCTATTTTATGTAAATTTGCATTTTAATCATGGGATTCTTCGATTTTTTTACCAAAAAGGAAAACAAAGAAAAACTGGATCAAGGCCTCGAAAAGACCAAGACCGGCTTCTTCTCCCGACTCAATAAACTCATCCTCGGAAAGAGTACCATTGATGAGGATGTATTGGATGAACTCGAAGAAATTCTCATTGCCGCAGATGTGGGCGTCAATACAACCCTCAAAATCATTGACCGAATCCGGGAAAGAGTTTCCAAAGACAAATACACTTCTACCTCTGAGCTCGATTCTCTCTTAAGAGATGAAATCGCTACTCTCCTGGCAGAAAACAATTCCGCCGACCTTAAAGGCTTTAGTCTTCCAGGGAATGGCAGCGGGAAAACTCAAAAGCCTTATGTCATTATGGTCGTAGGGGTAAATGGCGTAGGTAAAACGACGACCATTGGCAAATTAGCCTGGCAGTATAAACAGGCCGGATATTCCGTCCTTCTCGGTGCAGCCGATACTTTCCGTGCAGCGGCTGTCGATCAACTCAAACTTTGGAGCCAGCGTGTTCAGGTACCGATTGTCGAAAAAGGCATGAATGTGGACCCGGCATCTGTTGTTTTCGAAACGGTTAAACAAGGTCTTGAATCTGGTGCGGATATAATCATTATCGACACGGCAGGACGATTGCACAATAAAGTCAACCTCATGAACGAGTTGACAAAAATTAAACAGACCGCTGGTAAAGTCCTGGATGGCTCCCCCCATGAAATTCTCCTGGTACTCGATGCCTCTACCGGTCAAAATGCCATCCAACAAGCTACAGAATTCACCAAAGCTACCCAAGTCAGCGCGCTCGCACTTACCAAACTCGATGGTACTGCTAAAGGCGGTGTCGTCATTGGCATCTCCGAACAATTCAAAATTCCTGTCAAATACATCGGGGTCGGTGAACAAATGGACGACCTTCAGATATTTAATCGGAAAGAGTTCGTTGACTCCCTCTTCAAAAAGAATTAATTCCCTTTTCCCTTGAAAACCAAATCTCATCGCAAACCCAAGGTAAATGTGATTACCCTGGGATGCTCCAAAAATATTGTGGACTCCGAGGTGTTGTTAGCTCAACTCAAAGGCAACGACATTCCTGCTTTGCATGAAGCAGAGGAAGATGCCTCGGTCATTGTCATCAATACCTGTGGCTTCATTGACCGAGCCAAGGAAGAATCTATCAACACCATCCTCGAATACGCCGAGAAAAAAGAGCAGGGCGAAATCGAACAACTCTTTGTTACCGGCTGCTTATCCGAACGCTACCGGGAGGATCTTGAAAAAGAAATCCCCATCGTGGATGCCTGGTTCGGAACCATGGAGCTCCCCGGTCTCCTTCACAAATTGGGTGCTGATTATAAACACGAACTTCTAGGGGAACGAACCCTCACGACCCAAAGTCATTATGCCTTCCTTAAAATTTCTGAGGGATGCGATCGACCTTGTTCTTTTTGTGCGATTCCCCTCATGCGGGGGAAAAATCAATCCCGCTCTATCGAGTTCCTGACTCAGGAAGCTACCTTTCTTGTCTCCAAAGGTGTAAAAGAAATTATCCTCATCGCACAGGACCTCACCGCCTACGGGATGGATTTGTACGGGAGCAGAAGACTCAATGACCTTCTCATTTCCCTGGCAGGGGTGCCTGGTCTCGAGTGGATTCGTTTACAATATGCCTACCCTTCCCAATTCCCGGAAGAAATTCTCGATACCATGCGGGAATATCCCAATATCTGTAAATATCTGGACATGCCCCTCCAACACATCAGCGATCGCATGTTAAAATCCATGCGCCGGGGCATTACCAAAAGAAGAACCATAGAATTATTAGAGACCATCCGGGCTAAGGTGCCCGGTATTACCCTTCGCACCACCCTGATTGCCGGATATCCGGGTGAGACAGAAGAAGACTTCCAGGAGTTACTGGATTTCGTTGAGGAACAAAAATTTGACCGCCTCGGAGTATTCCCTTATTCCCACGAAGAAAATACCCATGCCTACACACTCGAAGACGATGTGCCGGATGAAATCAAACAGGAAAGAGTTTCTGAAATTATGGAAATCCAGCAGGATATCTCCGAGCGTATCAACGAGGCCAAAGTCGGCAAGGTTTTTAAAGTAATTATAGATCGAAAAGAGGGTAAGTTCTTGATAGGCAGAACAGAGTCTGATTCTCCTGAAGTTGACAACGAAGTCATCATCCGGGGCAATCTCCACAACGCCCAACCGGGAGACTTTGTACAGGTTCTCATAAAAGAAGCTGAAGCCTTTGACCTCATCGGAGAAATT
The DNA here is from genome assembly GCA_947459115.1 of Bacteroidota bacterium. GTDB lineage: Bacteria > Bacteroidota > Bacteroidia > J057 > RFSG01 > CANHCC01. Next base: position 27,432 of record CANHCC010000006.1, read on the forward strand.
ACCCCTGCATGAAAACCCTGAAGGCATGGATTCTGATTGGGGTTTTGGGTTGGTTACCAACCCTGGCCTTGGGAAAAGCCCTGCCCCTCTCTCTGGAATTCGCTTGTTTCCGGAAACTCAAACCCGGCACCGAATTCAATACCCTCCTTCAGATAGACATCCTCCCGGAAAACGCCAAACCGTCCAACAACCAACTCGTCATCGAGTTTCGCCAAAATCAGAAGGTAGTCTATCAGTTAAGTCGACAGGTAAACCTCGGCGCAGATAGCCGCTTTCTTGAATATTGGATTACCCTCCCGGATGGGCATTATGAGGTCTCCTTGGAATTTCATTCCCCTCAATATCCGGTGCCCCTACTTTATTTTCGATCCTTCTATGCCAGATCATTAAATCAGACCTGGGCGGTGTCGGATATACAAATGATGAACCCCGAAACCGGCAAACATCTTCTTCAAAAAGACCTTGCCGGCATCAATGGGAAAATCCCCTTTACTTGTGACCTCTATCTCTCTGCCTCCGGTTTGTTTACAGCCAGAGCCATTCTTTACCGTCAGGATGAAAACCCTTATTCCGATGCAGCCGGAAAATACACTTCCCTTGGACAAGTGTCCGTTTTAATCCCTCAAATACGGGGACCACAGTTTACCTTCTCCGGATTATTGCCTTCCGAGGGCCTTGAGTCCGGCTCTTATCTCGTTGAGGTTTTCATTTACCAGGAAGACCGGATTGTGGCAGAAGCCGGCTATGCCTTTAATATTGTCTGGCAGAGAATCCCGGAAATATTGGCCAATCCCGAACAATACGCTCCGTTCATGAAATGGAAATTTGCAGATCAGACCCTTCCCGAAGCCCTGTTTACTTCTTCCGGCTTTCTGGAATATTGGATCCAGCAAAATGAATTTCAGGGAGGCTATCCCTATGAAGCCATGGAACAGTATTTTCAGAGGGCGTTAGCCTCTGATTCCCTATTTCTTCAAGCCCATGCATGGAATTCTCCCAGAGGTCAATATTTCCTCCTCTTGGGCGAACCAGATTCCATTACCTCTTTGTTATACCACAATGACAGCATTTTAATTTGGCGCTATACGGCCCCTCCCTTGTGCAAATACTTCATTAAACCTGAAGGCGAAACCACCTGGCAGGAGCTTAGTCTAAGTCATAAAATGCGATTGATGCTCATTTGATACATGCGGAATTTTAAGAGTGATTTTTTAGAGGCGGCCCCGGAGCTGAGTAGTTTTTATCCCTATCTGTCCGGACTTCCCCCCTTGCCCAATCTCATTGCGCGCAAGCAGGAGACCTATCGGAATCGGGAGACTCTGCTTGCTGCTTTCCAAAGACAATACCAAAACGTACCCCAAATGGAAGCCGTCTCCCGATCCCTGGAACAGCTCGCACACCCAACCACTTTTACTATCACAACAGGCCATCAAATTTGTTTTGGAACAGGGCCTTTGTATGTCATACAGAAAACACTAACGATTATCCGTCAGGCTGAAGAATGGACCCGACAAAATCCCGACTACAAAGTCGTGCCTGTCTTCTGGATGGCCTCCGAAGACCACGATTTTGCCGAAGCCAATCACCTCTTTCTCCGCCACGACGAAAAAATACTCTACCCGGGCGAGTGGAAAGGGCCTGTGGGTCGCAAGCCTATAGGGCCTGAGATTCATGCCGTTCTTGAACAGCCTGCATTGCAATGGCTTAAACCCTTTTATCAGGAAGGCCATACCTGGGCTCAGGCCTTTCGTCTCATGATGCATCATCTCTTTGGGAAATACGGACTCCTCCTCTTAGATGGAGACGATCCGGAACTCAAAGAAGCCTTTCGCCCCGTATTCGAAGATGAACTCAAGCAGCATAAGGTTGCCAAACTCCTGCAAGCCAATTCCACCCGATACGGAGAACAATATCCCGTTCAGGCTTTTGTGCGTGAAGCCAATCTATTCCTGCTGGAAGGCAATCACCGTACCCCTGTCAAACCTCAGGCAGACGGCACTTTCCTCACTCCCGATCAAAGAGTCCTTACTCTCCCCGGAGATTATCCCGCACAGCAGTTTTCTCCATCAGCCTTGCTACGACCCTTATACCAGGAATGGGTTTTACCAAATCTCGCATACTCGGGTGGATGGGCAGAACTTGCCTATTGGATGCAATGCGGCGATCTCTTTAAACACTATCAAGTGCCAAGCCCGGCCTTGATTCCCCGATACACTGCCACGCTTATTCCGGAGGAAGTGGCGAATGCCGTACCTGACTACCGCCACGACCCCGATGATCTTGAGAAAACCCTGCTCGAATCCATTTGGCCCACCGGCCCATGGAAAGACCAGACCGCCCTTCTCCTTGAAAATCTTCAGAATCTCGAAGAAATGATCCAACAAGTGGACCATTCCCTCATCCGCACACTTGAAGGCGAAAAACACAAACTCCAATCCTTTCTCCTCGAACAATTCCCAAAAAAAATCCGCAAGCAGCTCAAAAACCGCCACGCAGATAAATTCAAACCCATCGAAACCCTGCGCAATTGGCAAAGCCCCGGGGGCGAGCTCCAGGAAAGAGTCCTGAATATTTCCGCTTTTCCCCTTCCCCCGGCAGAATTGATAGATTTTCTTTATCGCTATCAGGGACTCTATCCCGGTAAACCGGTGATGATATTATTGAAGTAACTATTTCCATTAAAATCCATCATTTCAGGTATGCTTTAGGGTGATACATTAAAGGCCATTCGTTTCCCTGGAAAATCCCTAAACGAAAATTAAATTTGCTCCATACCCCTTGCCCTGAAAGGGCATCTCCCTTTCCCGATGACTTCAGTCATCGGGGACACATTACCAGCTAATCCAAAAGTCCCTGAGACTTTTTGGAATGAAACCTTCGTATGTATATATTTGTCATATGAAGGGACTCAACACTCCATCACTTACTGATTTATTGCAATATAGACCTCCCTCGGATGAATTGGAAATTTGCGCAATAGGGGTGAGGGTAGCGGAATTAGGAGTTACCGGCAATGCTAAAAGGAAGAAGAACATTCCAATACAATGACTAAATATGGAACGAACATAGAAACCATTTTAACTACTTTGACTGCCAATTTTCCTGACCTTGCTTAGCTATTTGGCCAGATAACAGATAAGAAAGAAAAAGCCTACTCTTCTCATTTTTTAAAATTTATTTTAGCCAGCCGTACAAACAGCGCTTTAGCAGTTCAATATTAAAAACTTTTTTTATTAACCTTTTTCGTTAAGAAATATTTATCTTTGTAGTGGAAATAAGTTACAAAAACCGAAAACTCGAAAAGCAACTAAACGACCCAAAAGAGATGGTAAAATCTTTTGGACAGTTGGCTCGCAAAGTGAATCAAAGGTTGAAGGATTTAACCGATGCAGACAATTTAGCGATAATGAGAACCATGCCGGCAGCAAGATGCCACGAACTGACAGGCGACCGAAAAGGCGAATTAGCGGTTGATGTTTCAGGCAACTACCGCATGATTTTTGAGCCGCTCCACAACCCGATACCTAAAAAAGATGATGGCGGTTTGAATTGGGAACAAGTCACCAAAATTCAGATTAACGAAATCGAAGACTACCATTAACAAACAGAATTAAACAAACAATATGGCAACGACACTTGAAATAGCAAAATCTCTACTCTCCCCTCCTGGCGATACTATTCAAGAACACATAGATTTTATCGGCATGAGCCAAGCGGAACTTGCCGAAAGAATGGGAAGACCCAAAGAAAAAATTAACGACATCATTAAAGGTAGAGAGCCAATCACAACGGCAACTGCTTTTCAATTAGAAAAAGTGTTGGGCATTTCCGCAAGCTTTTGGCTGAACAGAGAAAAGACATTCCGAAAAGAATTATATGAATTGCAACAACAGGAAGATTTTGAAAAAAAGAAAGACTGGTTAAGTGAATTTCCTGTAAATGAAATGCGGAAATTCGGTTGGCTTCCCGATACAAAAGAAAAACATGTTTTGGTGGACAGTCTGCTGAAATTCTTTTGTGTAGCAAGCACCGATGAATGGCAACGCATTTACCTTGACGAAGAAGTTTCGGTTGCTTTTAGAGTTTCTTTAGCTCATACGAAAAGTCCACACGCCATTTCTGCATGGTTACGCAAAGGCGAAATTCAATCCAAAGAAATTGAAATTTCGGAATTTGATAAAAAGAGATTCAAAGATGCATTAGCAGAAATTAAAGAACTGGCTTTTTTGATGCCTGATGATTTCACGCAACAATTACAAAGCATTTGTGCCAAATGTGGTGTAGCAGTAGTGTTTACCCCAAATTTGCCAAAAGCACCCATAAGCGGAGCAACCAGATGGTTTCACAACAAACCGATCATTCAACTTTCAGGAAGATTTAGAGCCAACGACCATTTTTGGTTTACCTTTTTTCACGAAGCAGCTCACATCATTTTGCATGGAAAAAAAGACGTTTTCTTGGAAAATTTAGAAGGCACCGAAATGAACCAAGCGAAAGAAGATGAAGCCAATGCTTTTGCAGCTAAGGTATTGATTGAAGATAAAGACTGGAAGGAAATCACGAGTAATTTACCCTTAATGCCCATGCAAATTGAACGATATGCAAAAAAACTCAGAGTTACTCCCGGAATCATTGTTGGGCGTTTGCAACACGAAGACTTGGTTTCAAAAGCTTTTGGAAATGAACTAAAAACCCAAATCGAACACTACCATTTATAACTAATATTTCATTACTCATTATTGAAATAGATGCCAACATTACACTGGATAGGAAAAGATAAAATTATCAATCATCACATGGATATGCCGTTTAATGTTTTGGAACACGCCTATGGCTTTGACAACGGAACGCAAACAGACCAAGAAACCAACAGCGGAAACAAAATAATACATGGCGACAACCTTGAAGTGCTGAAATCCTTTTTGCTCGAATACTGTATAATCTGGATCCAACTGCCCCCCATTCCGGCCTGAACTGACCGCTCTGATTTTGGTGTTAAATCTACCTGTGAAAAGAACCAGGGCAATGTTATTTGTTTTTTCATAATGATTTTCCTTTGAGCTCGATTCGGTGAGCTGAACCGAGGATTCTGTCGAGTATGGCATCAGCAGTGATTGGTTTGTCAATAATGTCATAACAGGCATTAACGGGGAGCTGGGAGCAAATGATTGCGGATTTTTGACCGTGTCGGTCTTCGAATAGTTCCTTTAAATCCAGACGATTAAATTCTTTGGTCTTTTGTAACTTAAAGTCCTTGAGTATCTATATGTCGTAAGAATCCATCCAGCTGCGTCTTATACTTTCCATAAACTCCCTTCTCTTATTACTTAAAATTTCTTATTAGAGGTTATGCACGCTTATTTATAAGGTAATCGTGGATTTTGTCGAAAGTGTTTTTACTTTATAATCAGGCAATGTCCTAACTACTCTATTTCGAACAAATTGCTGCCTCGACCAATCATTGAATTTTGTTGCTCGGTATAGGTCGGACTTTTAAACTGCGATCTGTAACGAGAATACTGGAGTGGTCCTTTGTGGATTCAAATTATTGTCTTAAACATAGGCATCTGAATATTTTAACATTTTTGGGTCACTGCACATTCGTGTAACCATGAAATTTTATTAATTTAGTGAAGTTAAATGAGATGGTTTGGGGAAGGATACACTGAAAAAATTCACTCTTGTATTATAAGCCATACATTTGAGCATACGAGCAATTAAAGACAATATCAGTTAAATATGGAGAAACTAAAATTTTGGCTAAAAAGAATTTATCTTTTATCACTTAGCGCTAAAAAGCAGGAGGAATTCGTCTGGAAAGAATTAAAAAAAACACTTGATGAATCTAAGTTGAGATATGGAGTTTATGAGCGTGAAAAATATATTTCAGGCAATTATGAATTAAGTGATGGAAATGTTGGTCATTTCTACTATTTTGTTAATGATAATACCTTCGTATGTTCTGTTCACATGCATGGGGACTACCCTACTGCGTTAACAACCGATTTATTTATTCTTGCTGCGCATTTCAATAATATATTAAACAATGGAGTTGTCATTGTAAATGTACAGGATCATCATGTAGAATATCGTCTCACCAGGGATTTATTAATACCACTTTTATATTCCGGCGAAATATATTTTCAATTGATACGGCATATTCATACCTCGAAAGATGTCTTCTTGGCATTTCGAAGACTTATAGTTGAACAAGAAGCACCAGCTATCATTATTGCAGATATGTTAAGCGAAAAAAAATCTGAGCCTGATAATTCAAATTAATATTGTCTATAACAGCAGTTATACCCGATGCATTACAAGTAAAATGCCGCTATCAAATAATAATAGGCACCTTTTATTAAAATGCACTTAATGTAATTTTGGCTAGACTTGCAGGATTCATTTTGTGATTATAGGATATCCTTAGAATCATTCTGCATACAAGAGCACCTTCGTGCATACTTGAATAATAGCATTCTGCAAAGAATATCATGTAGTATGATTCTGCCAGTACTTTGGCTTATCGTCGATAAAAAGACAGACTTATCAATACAACAGAAGCCTCAAGCTAGAGGAGATTCATTTAGGTTATGGTCTTTGGTCAATCCGTATGATAAATCCTTATGCACACCCTGTTTCGTATTATACGGTCCATAACAGAACCTACATGAATAATCCCTGCTCATATTTGAGCAACTACTTCAACAGCCAAGCACCATTTTAAGTAGCACATCAATACGGAAATATATTAATTTCGAGGAATGATTGGCCTGTCCCCTACCCTAAACAGCTCTTTAACTTGATTTGTTGGTGATAAATAGGGTCAAATCATTCACTCACATAATCTTTTACTCAAACATACACAAATGGAACACCTCAAGCTTCAAATCATAGAAACCGCTGTTGCCATAGGCATTTACATCCTGATAAAAATCCTTCTGTATAAATATATCAACACCCTTGTTGGGAATAGCATATCTTCCAGGAAGCGAAGCAAGATTGTGAAAAAAGGAATTAACCTAACCACCATTACCCTTTTCTTGATTATCCTTCTTTCCATCTGGGGCGTAAATCAATCCGAACTTGCCGTATTTATAGGATCCGTTTTAACCGTCATTGGTATCGCCTTGTTTGCACAATGGTCTATTTTGTCGAATGTAACCTCCGGCATCATCCTATTCTTCAGTCACTCTGCCCAACTGGATGATTGGATTACCATCATGGATAAAGAATATGATATCGAAGGTAGAATCAGTGACATCGGCCTGTTCTTTGTTACCCTGAAATCAAAAGAAAACGACAGCATTGAAATACCGAATAGCGTATTCTTGTATAAAATGATTAAAAAGAAAAAAGTCATTCCAGAAGAATCATCTAGTCCAGAGTAGATTTATGCTTGAAATTTCATAAACCTACCTAATAATAAATAATTACCATACGTATGAATGTTTGAATGTAGAGACGCAATATTTTGCGTCTCGGGAGATGCATGCATGTTTGGTTGTAGAGACGCAATATTTTGCGTCTCGGAAGGACGCATGCATGTTTGAATGTATAGACGCAATATTTTGCGTCTCTACAGAAGGCACATGCATGTTTGAATGTATAGACGCAATATTTTGCATCTCGGAAGGACGCATGCATGTTTGAATGTAGAGACGCAATATTTTGCGTCTCTACGGAAGACGCATGCATGTTTGGTTGTAGAGACGCAATATTTTGCGTCTCGGAAGACGCATGCATGTTTGAATGTAGAGACGCAATATTTTGCGTCTC
>CANHCC010000007.1 GCA_947459115.1 Bacteroidota bacterium
AGGCTCGCACGCAAACCATTCGTGCACGCATGCAACAGCATCTTAGAGAGTATCTTGGCAGAGAGGACATTAATCAGGATCGATTTGAGCAAGAGTTGATTTTTTATCTGGAGAAGTTGGATGTAACAGAGGAAAAAATTCGTCTTCAGGCACACTTAGATTATTTCAGGAAAACCATGGAAAGCGAGGAAATGCCCGGAAAAAAATTAGGCTTTATTACGCAGGAAATGGGTCGTGAAATCAATACGCTTGGTTCAAAAGCAAATGATGCTTCGATTCAAAAACTGGTGGTTGGGATGAAGGATGAGTTGGAAAAAATTAAAGAACAAACGGCAAATATATTATGAGTTCAAGTTCTCCCTCTAAAGGTAAAATAGTGATATTTTCCGCTCCAAGTGGTGCGGGAAAAACGACAATCGTGCATGAGGTTCTTCGGCGGTTAAGTTGTCTCGAGTTTTCTGTTTCTGCCACCACTCGGCCTAAGCGGGAGCATGAAATTAATGGCAGGGATTACTATTTTCTGACGACGGAAAAATTTAATCATTATGTAAAAAAAGGTTCATTTTTAGAATGGGAAGAAGTATATCCCGGACGCTATTATGGGACATTTTTTTCTGAAGTGGACAGAATTGTATCCCATGGTAATTCAGCTGTCTTTGATGTGGATGTTAAAGGAGGATTGAATATCAAGCGGCATTATCAGGCAGAAGCATTAGCCATTTTTATCATGCCTCCGTCTCCTGAAGCCTTAAGGGAACGACTGGTCAAACGGGGAACAGAAGATGCAACTGAAATTGATAAACGAATGGCGCGTGTCATGGAAGAGTTACAATTAGCCCCTCAATTTGATAAAATTGTTTACAATGATGACTTGACAACTGCAATTCAGGAAACCTTGAATATCGTTCGTTCTTTTCTGGCGATACCGTGATGAATATCGGGTTGTTTTTTGGATCTTTTAATCCCATCCACCAGGGGCATCTGATTTTGGCAAGGGCTATTTTGAATCTGACAGACCTGAAAGAAGTTTGGTTTGTGGTATCCCCCCATAATCCCCTAAAAGAGAGATCGTCCTTGTTAAATCAGTATGAACGGTTGCATATGGTGGAGTTGGCTTTGCAAGGTCATTCAGGTATGCGCGTGAGTTCAATAGAGTTTGGTTTGTCTCAACCCTCTTATACCATTCATACCCTAACGCATTTGAAGGAGAAATACCCCAATAAGAAATTTACACTAATTATGGGAGCGGATAATCTTAAAAGTCTTCCTAAATGGAAGCATCCCGAACTCATATTAGGAAATTATACAGTCCTGGTTTATCCCCGTGTGGGGCACTATGAAAATCCCTATGTCGGTCATCCCTCTATTCAACTTGTGGAGGCTCCGATTATAGAACTATCCTCTACTCAGATTCGTCACTTTATTCAAACCGGCAAACAAATAGATTTCATGGTTCCGGATGCGGTTAGGGAATTTATTCTTAAAGAGGGCTATTATCGCAACTCTTTTTCTGCAGGTTCATAGAGACAAAAAAACCTGTTCTTTTTAAGGAACAGGTTTTTAATTTTTTCAAAGGGTACTTCCCGAAATTAGTTCATCCGGTTTACCAGGCGCGTCAACCTTGATTTTTGATTGGCGGCTTTGTTTTTGTGGATCAAATTGGTTTTTGCCAGTTTATCCAGCATAGAAACAACTTTGGGCAAATAGGCGCTGGCCTCTGCTTTTGACTCCATCAAGGATAATTTTTTGATGGCTGTTCTGGCTGTGCTCATTTTATAGCGATTACGAAGCCTGCGGGTTGCGCTTTGACGAATTCTCTTTTTGGCGGATTTATGATTGGCCATGTTCTGTTTTTATAAATCGGATTGCAAATATACAGACATATTTTTAGACCTCAAAAAAGAAGTTTCAAATTATAAGCAGACCGGCATCTTTGTTTCAGGGATTAGAGCAATTCCGAGGGGGTTAAAATGTTATCCGATAAATATCCCGGGCTCCAAAACAATACAATACGATTGGAAATCTAAGCATACGGTGTAGGGGGATATAAAAATATATAACTGATAATCAGGTGAATAAATGTTTGATTTCCGGAAATCGAATATTCATATTTTGAATAAAATATTCTTCTATCCTATATTAGCGGCACAAACAAACACCTTTAAACTAACTTATTTATGATTGCACCCCTTTCCCACATGGCCGGTGCGATGACACCAGCCATGTTCCGGTATGTACGGTCCTACATCCGATTTTTATTGCCCCGTAAGGATCAACCTTTGGATGCTTTGTTACGACAACTTCGCTTAGCAAGGCCAGATGAGCAGTCTCAATTGGAGCAAAAACTCCGAGAGAAGTTCTCTGCCAAACAATTAAATTATCTCTTGAATCGATTATGGTGCCTGTTTGAAGAGGTGCTGTTGAGTCCATTACAGCCATGGAATGAAGAGATTCATCAAAATACTGATTTGGCGATACAGCGGAAGCTGTTGGGCGGGATGAGATTGGCCTCATATGGTTTGGTAGAGCCCGCTCACCATTGTTTTAAGGAGGTGGTTCAGGCGGTTGAAAGCGGACAAAGTCAAAACCTTGCACTTAAAATACAGGCATCCTTATACACTTCGCCTGAGAATAGCATGGTCCAGGTGAATGACAAAGCAGGTAATCTTGTTGATGAATATTTGTCGGTAATGGAGGCCAGAAAAGTATTAAACGATGTCTTATCCAATCAAATATTATTGGGTTTTGAGGTTCCTGACCATCTGACTTTTCGCGTGTTCGAATTTTTTCCTGAAGTCAAGCTGGCCTCTGCTATTGTTCGTCTTCTCCGTCTGGCCTATGCCGGTCGAATAGATGAATTAAGGCCAGTATGGTCTGAGATACAAAAGTATGTACCCGTCCAAACTTTGAGTCTTCCCTTTATTGAGAGTACAATCCTTGCAAGAGTTGGGATTATTCTATGCAGCATTCCCCAAAAATTTCCTTACGCAGCTCACTGGCTAAATGCAGCACTTAAATTTTTGCCCATTGAACATCCATTGTATCCGGATGTATTTCGATACCGCTTTCAATTGCTGGTATTAGAAGGCAAAACTGTGGAGGCTGAAAGAGTCTTGAGGGGAATGGAAAAAAGGCCACAAATGGAAAAAAGACTATGGCAAATGTTTCCTATGATGAAGGCTATTCTTGCATTTCTTAGAAATGATCAGAACACAGCTTTGCAGCAAATGATGGGCTTGCCCTTTGGTCAATATTCTGATTCCTCTGTGCGGATATTTGAGTTGTTTCATTATCTGAAAGATGATTATTCAACGATTACGGAATGTCGTCTTGAGGCATTTCGGAAATTGTTGGCAAGAAAAGGGGAAAAAGAAAGTCGCTCCCGCCTGATACACAAGCTTATGATTAGACTCAATAGCAATAATTGTCAATTCAGAAGCTTTCAGAAACAACAGATTAGTCTTCTGACAAAATTGGAAGCTGAATTTCCATGGACCCCTGCCACGGGAGAGTGGTTTCCATTTGAGGTATGGTATAGCGCCCGACTCCATGGAAAACCATTGGTTCGTACCTCTCAGGCATGGATGGCAGCCTATTTACCCAAATCCAATAAAGAATAATTCAGATTGGCTCCGGAGTTCTGTTTCGGGAATGCGTCGTTCCCGAAACAGGTTCTGGGTTCCGGATGGATTTAACTTCTATCCCCTGGACTTGGTGGAGCTTTGGGGCAGATGGGAAATTTTAGAATCGTAAGGGTTTTCAATAGCATGATAATCAATAATTTGAATATTATACTTCCATAATTCTTCAGGGAGATTAGAGCGGCACGGCTACTCTAGCCGGTAGGTTCCATTTGAATGGAATGTGATTAGGAATCCAATTTTTAAGGATATGGAATACTCTTGAATTATTGAAATACGATTTTGATTTAATTGCTTGTCTTAAAATCCTGGATGAGAGGGAATGGATTCCTCCATAGAATTGTACTATATACCGGGAATTATCCTCAAATTTGCATTGGGAAATTAATTTAATCCCGCCTTAGATTAAAGTATCTCATTCATGGAAACAATCGCTCCTTACCAGCCTAAGCATAAGATTCGTCTTGTTACTGCCGCTTCTTTGTTTGATGGGCATGATGCAACAATAAATATCATGCGTCGCATATTACAATCCAGTGGCGCAGAGGTCATTCATCTTGGTCACAACCGTTCGGTGATGGATATTGTGGACTGCGCGATTCAGGAGGATGTTCAGGGTATAGCCTTGACGTCTTACCAGGGGGGGCACATGGAGTTTTTTAAATACATGTATGATTTATTGAGGGAAAGAGGGGCGGGGCACATTCGTATATTTGGTGGTGGGGGTGGTACCATCCTGCCAACAGAGATAGAGGAGTTGCATCAATATGGGATTGACCGGATTTTTTCACCGGATGATGGTCGTGCGATGGGGCTTCAAGGCATGATTAATCTGGTATTAGAAAAATGTGATTTCCCTACCAAAACCAACCAAGATAAGCCTTGGGAAAATGATTTAATAAAAAATCCTCTAGCTATTGCTCAAGCGATTACAGTCATTGAAAATTATCGAGAAGGAGCTGATGCCTTTTTGGATGAGGTTAAGCGGATATTGGAGGATAAACGCATTCCTGTCCTTGGAATTACCGGCACCGGTGGAGCTGGTAAGTCCTCTTTAACGGATGAATTGGTTCGCCGTTTTTTAGTGGATTTTCCGAAAAAAACGATTGCTATTCTCTCTGTAGATCCATCAAAACGTAAAACTGGTGGGGCATTGCTGGGAGATCGGATCCGAATGAATAGTATTTCCTCAGAGAGGGTGTATATGCGCTCACTTGCCACCCGTGAGGCCAATACTTCTGTAAGCAGAGCTGTAAAAGAGGCTGTTGATTTACTCAAGGTTTCCGGATATGATTTGATTATTGTTGAGACAGCCGGTATCGGCCAATCCGGCTCAGAAATAACCGATATTGCGGATGTGTTTCTATATGTCATGACACCTGAATATGGGGCTGCTACGCAGTTGGAGAAGATAGATATGTTGGACTATGCTGATCTGGTTGCGATTAATAAATTTGATAAGCGAGGTGCACCCGATGCCCTTCGGGATGTAAAAAAGCAGTTTCAACGAAATCAGAAATTGTTTGACAAACACCCAGAGGAAATGCCTGTTTACGGGACAATCGCCTCTCAGTTTAATGATCCCGGTGTAAATGCACTCTATGTAGCACTCATGCATGCCATTGCACAGAAAACAGGGGCAGATTTATTATCCTCATTCAAAGCATCCGGTGAGATGAGTGAAAAGATTTATATCATTCCACCGGATCGTACACGATACTTGGCGGAGATAGCCGAGGAGAATGATCGATATCAGCAATTTGTAAATAAACAGACCGAAATCGCAAGGAAGGCGCATCAGTTATTTGGTGCTATTCAAATTTTAAAGGAGGATAATACCCTCTCATCAGAAGACAAGGCAATCATCCTTAAAGGACTAGAAGCTAAGTATGTTCAGACAGAAGCATTGTTAGATCATTCGTGTCGTACTATTCTGAAAGAATGGGAGTCCAAGTGCGCCAACTATCGCAGCGAGTTTTTTACTTATTCCGTTCGAGGAAAAGATATCCATGTCCCTAATTTTAGCGAATCCTTATCTCATCTAAAAATTCCAAAGATTGCCTTGCCACGAACCAAGGATTGGGGTGAAATTCTTAGATGGAGTCTGACGGAGAATGTGCCTGGAGAATTTCCATTTGCAGCAGGGGTGTATCCATTCAAACGTACTCAGGAAGATCCAACAAGAATGTTTGCCGGAGAAGGAGGTCCGGAGAGAACGAATAGGCGCTTCCATTATTTATCCTTGGGTATGCCAGCAGCAAGGCTGAGTACAGCCTTTGATTCAGTTACGCTTTATGGCGAGGATCCCCACTTACGACCAGATATTTATGGGAAGATTGGTAATTCAGGTGTTTCTGTTCCCTCCCTTGATGACGCAAAGAAATTATATTCAGGTTTTGATTTGTGTGATCCAAGGACCTCTGTCTCTATGACAATTAATGGGCCTGCACCAATAGTGCTGGCATTCTTTATGAATGCGGCTATAGATCAACAATGTGAAAAATATATACTAGAGAATAACCTTCAGGAAGAAATAAAAAATAAGATTGAAAAGCTTTACGCAGATAAATCAAAGTCCCGCCCTTCCTACCTAGGTCCTTTGCCAGAAGGCAATAATGGACTGGGATTAATGCTTCTCGGTGTTACCGGAGATGAGGTTTTGCCACCTGATGTGTATGCACAACTGAAGATGAAGGCTATCCAATCTGTACGCGGTACTGTTCAGGCGGATATTTTAAAAGAGGACCAGGCACAAAACACATGCATTTTCTCCACTGAATTTGCGCTTCGAATGATGGGCGATATTCAACAGTATTTTATTGAAAATCAGGTCAGGAATTTCTATTCTGTAAGTATCTCGGGATATCACATAGCGGAAGCAGGCGCCAATCCCGTAACTCAATTGGCTCTGACCTTATCAAATGGATTCACCTTTGTGGAATATTATCTATCCAGAGGTATGAACATTGATGATTTTGCTCCAAATCTGTCATTCTTTTTTTCAAATGGTATCGATCCGGAATATTCTGTTATCGGTCGTGTAGCTCGTCGTATCTGGTCGAAGGCAATTAAATATAAATATGGAGGAAATGAGAGAAGCCAGATGTTGAAATACCATATTCAGACATCAGGTCGATCCTTGCATGCACAGGAGATTGATTTTAATGATATTCGTACGACTCTTCAGGCTTTATATGCCATTTATGATAACTGCAATTCTTTGCATACGAATGCATACGATGAGGCGATAACGACACCAACAGAGGAATCCGTAAGGCGAGCAATGGCGATTCAACTTATTATTAATAAAGAGTTAGGCCTGGCAAAGAATGAGAATCCACTGCAAGGAAGTTTTATCATCGAGGAGTTGACAGATTTGGTAGAAGAGGCCGTCCTTGCGGAGTTTAAACGCATTAGTGACCGAGGAGGCGTTTTGGGGGCAATGGAAACGATGTACCAAAGAACTAAGATTCAGGAAGAGTCTTTGTACTATGAGACCTTAAAACATACAGGGGAATTTCCCATAATAGGGGTTAATACATTTTTGAGTTCTAAAGGTTCACCCACAGTAGTTCCTGCAGAAGTTATCCGTTCAACAGAAGAGGAGAAAAGAAATCAGATTGCCAATGTGGAGGCTTTGTATTTGAGGAATGTGGACAAAGGGGAGGCTAGATTGAAATCCTTGCAGAATGCGGCGATTAAAAATGAGAATTTGTTTTGTGAGCTAATGGAATGTGTGAAGTATTGCTCTTTAGGTCAAATTACGAATGCGTTGTATAAGGTTGGGGGTCAATATCGTCGAAATATGTAGAAAAGAAGATTGGTTTAGGAATTTTGATCATGACTTTAGTTGTGTAGATACTTAATCCATTTTTATGATAATTCCCCTCAAGGGGTTCTTTTTGTATAATTATGTACGCTTGTACAAGAATGTGATGGTATGTTTATATCGCAGCGACATTAAATAAAATGTAAACAGTAATTTATTGAAAAAAACGAGCACCGGAATCCCTTAACATTCCTCACCAATACCCTTATTTCTGCTGTAAATACAATCCTCCCCCAATATCATTCCCTAGAATGATTATTCTATCTCATAAACAATAAAAAAATCCCGGATACGACCCTGTATTATTGTCGTCCAAAATACCAACCAGGCGGAACCTCTCTTAAATATTCAAAATTCTTCAGCATACGCATTAGTTTGCTTCTTGTAGATCTTACTTCTGATTGGAAATTTTGCATTTCCCCATTGAATAAATCTACTACTCGCTGCCAGCTGACAACTTTCCTTACATCCTTTCGATCTAAGTGAAAGGAGTTTGTTTCACATTTGTCTAAATCCCTGTTATCGCCATGAATTAAAGGCGTATTCTGAATCTCAAGAAGTATTTGCTTCAAATCTTCATCTCCCTGGATTTCATATATTCCAGTCGGGCGTGCAGAAAGTCGATCCCTCCTGTTGTATTGTTTATTATATCGAATCGTAAACGATTGTAGAAAATTTGCAAAACGCTTTCGAATAGCTACTGCGAGATCGGTTAATTCATAGGTCTGTGTTTGGGGTAACGCTATGTTCTGAAGCTCCCCCCGAATATACTGGTCCAGTGTTTTTACCTCCAGTCTGAATGCTTGGTCTTTTACAAATTTTGGAACTTTCCTTAAAACCTCCTCCGGATGAATCTTAATGACAAATAGCAATTTGTTTCGAACCACTGTGAAGGACATAATATGCCCTATCGGTAATAGGAATCGAGATAAATTTTCTCTACCCATCTCTATTGCCCACTTTCTTTTATTGCCGGGAAACATTTGATTTGTTGCTATAATCTCTTTAGTGAAGAGATAGGTTTTCTCCGGTTCCAATACACGCCTCTCTATCATGACCCTTTAACTACTAATTCAAATTATTTTTTTGTTAGAGAAACCAATTTCAAAACAATTTCAGATAACTGCTTAGCATACCTTTAATTTTTAGTTTCTAGCATAAAACTATGAATAAGGTGAAATCAATTTCCGGAAACTTTCACGCTATTTTGCTCAATTTTTTTATTCTGTTTTAGAGCTGAAAATTTTGTTAAAGTCCACTTGATGCAGTAATGACGGGCTTTAGAGAGCGGACATTTTAATGGTTCATAAGACTAAAATCGTCCTCGATAAAACCATTTTTGAAATATTATGTTGATTCAAGGAGTCTAAATTTATAAACTACATCCTCAAATCCAGAATTAAGTTGTATTCTGCAAACTCTGTGCAAGCCCCGGCTGACAAAAGAAATCTCCGCGTCAGAATGGTCTATCGAAAATTGTCTGAGGTATTCATCCGCATCAAAACCTGGCATGCCTCCTCCAATAGTTAGAATAGTATCCCCAACATGAAGTGGCGTTTCCCATGCCGGACTGCCGGGAATAATGCCTCCCACCATAGCTGTTCCATCGGCATTGGCAGTTAGTTTCAGGCCTAATCTAGATTTTATAAAACTATTTATGGGAACAACAGACAATTCAATTCCAATAGTCGGCAAAATCGCCTGAAGAGCAATTAAGACATCCTGATCCCCCTCTACATAATTTAAATAAAAGGATTCAGCCTCCAAGAAGCCTATCGCCTTCAAATAGTTTATTATATCTTCTCTTGTATATCCTCGATAATTAGCTTGCTTGCTATCTTCCCATAATTGCTTCATCAAAGTATCCAGGGAAACCTGGTTATTGCTCATCTCCCGGAGGTTTAAGTCCAGCAAAAATGCAACTAAAGCTCCTTTGTGATAAAACGAAATTTTTTGCTGAGGTAAGCCTTCGGAATGATATCCGTTTACCCAACTGATATAGGAAGAATCTGTAAGGCTCATCTCATGTTTTCCGGGAGCCTCTAAATGTTTAGCCAGAATCATGTTCATCTCATCCAGCCATTCCGGCTGGGTCCAAACACCGGAACGAAATAACATCAACTCTCCATAATATGTAGTGAATCCCTCAGTGATATCGTGAAGCTTACAATACTGCTCTTTGCTGTAGTCATATGGTTGTAAATCTGCAGGACGAATGCGTTTCACATTCCAGAGGTGAAATAATTCGTGACTGGAGATACTTAACAAATCATTCCAGGTGCTACCCCGCATCAGTTCTGCTGCCGGCCCGAGCGTAATAACCGTAGAATCCGGATGCTCAACTCCATGATAGGAACGCCCCTTAGAAATAAGAAAAAGAAAATGGAAATCCTGACAAGGCATATCGCCAAATACCTTAATCTGGGCTTCTGTAAATGCCCTAAAGTTGACTTCTAATTTTTGAAGGTCCAGTGTATGTGCGCCATGAAACCATAAATGTATGTTACAATCTCCAACCGGAAAATGATGGTGCTGCATGCGAGCAGATGCCAGTAAAGGGCTGTCAAACAATTGATCCACATTTTGGGCTGACCAGGTATTACCTGTTCGTGGTAAGGCACAAATGGAATCAAAGTTCTCCGGAATCTCAACCGTCATTTCACAGGGGAGTTCCGATCGTGCGGGGTCGTATAACAGACAATTTACCGGATTGATGTAAATCAGATCCGTGTCGGTAAAACTCCCGCCTGCATCCAGACGGGATGCAAGAAACATATACTGAATGGTTACGGTATCCTCTTTACCGGGGAATACTTCCCAGGTATGGGTAGAAGTTCTTTCAATCCTGGCACCAGGTGTCAATATCCTTACTCGTCCGATGAGTCGTTCATATTGCTGTCGCTCATAGCGTCCCGGACGCCATAAGGGAAGTTGTAAGATAAAGGATGGGTTTAGGGGGGGCGGAAAAATAGCCTCAATTAAAACTTCCCGACGATGTTTTCTTGCCGTGTGGAGAGAATACTGTATTGCCTTCATCCTACAAAGGTAGGGTCTTCTGTTTAAATCCGCTTGCACCAAGCCCGGCTTGGTGCAAGCGGAAAGGACTTACTCCCCTAAAGTTTTTCTTAAGTTTAAGCGCTCCAAAATCCAGTTCCGGACTGATTCTATTGGTATCCTTACCTGACTCATACTGTCGCGCTCCCGGATTGTTACCTGACCATCCGTCAGTGAATCATTGTCCACCGTAATACACCAGGGGGTACCCTTCGCATCCTGACGACGATAGCGACGACCTACGGCATCTTTCTCATCATACACCACCTGCATGTCATATTTCAAATCATCCACAATCCGACGCGCAACCTCTGGTAACCCATCTTTCTTAACTAATGGAAAGACCGCCACTTTAACAGGGGCAATCAAAGGATGCAAACGCAATACGGTACGAACTTCTTCCCCCCCACTGCCCGTAGGAACAGCCTCCTCATCATAGGCATCGCACAAATGCGCCAAAAACAATCGGTCCAATCCGATAGAAGTTTCAATCACATAAGGCACATACGATACATTTTCTTCAGGGTCAAAATACATCAATTTGCGCCCGGATAATTCCTGATGCTGTTTCAAATCAAAATCCGTCCGACTGTGTATGCCTTCCATCTCCTTATACCCAAATGGAAAGTGAAACTGAATATCCTCTGCCGCATCCGCATAGTGGGCCAGTTTATCATGGACATGCAAACGAATTTTATCTCCCGAAAATCCTAAAGCTTTATGCCATTTTAACCGGTTTTCCTTCCATTTTTCATACCACTCCTTCTGGGTTCCGGGCTTCACAAAAAATTGCATCTCCATTTGCTCAAATTCCCGCATACGGAAGATGAATTGACGAGCAATAATCTCATTTCGAAACGCCTTTCCCGTCTGGGCAATACCAAAAGGCACCTTCATCCGGCTCGTCTTCTGTACATTTAAAAAGTTTACAAAAATCCCCTGTGCCGTTTCCGGCCGCAAATAAATATCAGAAGCTTCTTCCGCCACCGCCCCCAGCTGAGCCTTAAACATCAGATTAAACTGTCGGACATCTGTCCAGTTGGCTGTGCCAGATTCCGGACAATTGATCCCACACTCTAAAATCAGGACTTTCAGTGCATCCATGTTGTTGCTCTCCATGGCCTTCTGGAATTTTTCCTGCACCTCCGCCGCTTTTTTCGCATCCCGATTGCCTTTTAAAAAACGCTGATATTCCTCAGATGCTTCTGACCATCCCTCTTTTAATGCTTTTTTCGCCGTCTCCTTTTGAGATTTTTGTTCCAGCTTGTCCAGATACTCTTCAATCAAAACATCCGCCCGATAACGACGCTTGGAATCTTTGTTGTCAATCAATGGATCATTAAAGGCGTCCACATGCCCTGAGGCTTTCCAAACTTGAGGATGCATCAAAATAGCCGCATCTATACCCACAATGTTCTCATTCATGCGCACCATGGCATTCCACCACAACTCCCGAAGGTTGTTCTTCATCAGCACCCCCAATGGCCCGTAATCATAAACCGCCCCAAGCCCGTCATACAATTCGGAAGATTGGAAAATAAAACCATGCTCTTTGGTATGGGCTACCACTTTCTGAAAAACATCTGCAATCGGATTCATGCAGCAAAATTAAGGTTTTCAGACGGGATGTAGGGCGATGGAATAACATTTCGGAAAAGTCCTTTGCCGGAAATCTTTTCCTTCTTGCCGTAAACTATGTCCGATGTCCTGAGATTCTGCCTAATTTTCGCCTTCATGCGAACGATTTCAGCAGTTCTATTTATTTTCTCTAGTCTCATGTTTAATTTAAAAGCTACCCCTCCCGACCCACATTCCTGCAGCCTCCCTCAGCAGGTGGTGGTGCAAAAAGTTCATCTGGATTTAAAGGTGGATTTTAATCAAAATATTCTGAAAGGTTCTGCAATCCTGGACCTTCAACGGGCAGATACCATGGCGCCTCTTTGGTTAGATACAAGGAATCTCAAGATCTTGAAAATCATTGACCCTCAATCAGGAGAAATATGCAAATATACCCTCCATCCTGAAAATCAATGGTTGGGTAGCCCGCTCGAAATAGAATTGAAGGCAGGCCTCACTCAGGTTAGGATTGAATATGAGGCCTCGCCTGAAGCAGCTGCCTTACAATGGTTGAGCCCGGAACAAACCCTTGGAAAACAACACCCTTTTCTGTTTTCCCAGTCTCAGGCCATCCTTGCCCGATCGTGGATGCCCATACAGGACAGCCCTGGTGTACGATTCCGTTTTGATGCCACAGTGCAGGTGCCTCCCGGTATGATGGCTCTTATGAGCGCAGAAAACCCTCAAAAGAAATCTCCCGATGGTAAGTATTCTTTTAAAATGAATCAGCCCATTCCGGCCTATTTGATGTCCCTTGCCGTCGGTGATTTTGAATACAAAAAAATTGGCCGTAATACAGGTGTCTATGCCGAACCTCGGGCTCTTGAGGCCGCAGCATGGGAGTTTTCCGAAATGCAAGATATGCTTGATGCGGCTGAAAATTTATATGGGGCATATCAATGGGAGCAGTATGATGTTCTCCTTTTGCCACCTTCCTTCCCATTCGGCGGAATGGAAAACCCAAGAATCACTTATGCTACCCCCACCATCCTGGCCGGAGACCGGTCTTTGGTAAGCCTTATTGCCCACGAACTGGCCCACTCCTGGTCTGGTAACCTTGTGACCAATGCCACCTGGAACGACTTCTGGCTCAATGAAGGTTTTACCGTCTATTTCGAACGCCGCATTATGGAAGCCCTGAAAGGCAAACCTTATGCCGATATGCTGGAACTCCTTGGCTGGCAGGATGTTCATCATACCATTGAAGACTTCGGGAAAGACAGCCCTTCAACCTGCCTGAAACTCAAGCTGGACGGTAAAGACCCCGATGATGGTATGAATGACATCGCCTATGAAAAAGGCTACTTCTTTCTGCGCACCATTGAAAACCTTGTTGGTCGGGAAGCTTTTGATGCCTTCTTGAAGCGGCATTTCACCGCTAATGCTTTTCAATCGCTGAATACCGAAACCTTCCTCCAACAATTGTATCAATATTTATTAATTTCCGAAGAGGACCGAAACGCTATACAGGTGGAGAAATGGGTTTATCAACCTGGTATGCCGGATAATGCACCTCAGCCTAAAGCGGAATTGTTTGATAAGGTGTCAGAACAATTAACACAGGATTTGCCCGATGCCGGCATCGCGAAAGCCTGGAGTACCCATGAATGGCTACATTACCTGAGACATTTGCCTGAGGATATTTCTTTAGCAAGGATGGAAAAAATGGATAATCAATTCGGTTTCACCCAAAGTGGCAATAGCGAAATTCTGGCCGAATGGTTCATGCTCGCATTTAAGCGCAATTACCAGCCCGCCTATGAAGCGGCAGAGCGATTCATCATTCAAACCGGTCGTCGTAAGTTTATTGTTCCCCTTTACAAGGAACTCGCTAAAACCCCGAAAGGCAAAATGCTGGCAAGGTCTATTTACGCCAAGGCTCGCCCCAATTATCATTTTGTTGCCCGCGCAACCCTGGATGATTTATTGGGCGCATGATGATGTGGTAGAGACAGGGCATGCCCTGTCTCTACCACATCACACGCCCTGTCTCTCTACCCCATCATCATACCCAACCCTCCAACCTACAACTCTTCTATTCCGGGCAATCCTTCAGTTGGGATAAATCCCTTATCCCCACTTCGTTTCCACACAATGGTCTGCACATGATTGTCCAGTACGAGATACTGTGCACCAAGCGCATAAGTGTATATGGAGGACTGATGCAAAACATCCGCTGTCAGAGCAATTTTTGGGGATTTAAATTCAGCTAATAAAAAGGGCTGACCTTTTCGATCCGAAATCATTAAGTCTATTCTTTTCTGCAAGCCATTATAAATTATCCCTTTTTCGACTACTATGAGGCTTCGGGGATATTTCAGATGTTCTGTCAGATAAAGTAAAAATTGCTGTCTCACCCATTCTTCCGGGGTGAGCACAATGTATTTCTTTCGGGTGGGATCCCACACTTCCACTTTACCGGAAGGGGAGTGGCGGAGGCGTAGTTCAAAAACAGGCCTCTGGGTATCCATCACAATTCCAGAATCTCCAGATTGTGGTTGGTATAAATACAGATGTCGGCAGCAATAGTCAGACTTTCCCTTACCATTTGCTCCGCTGTCAGATGAGGTGCATGTCGTTTCAATGCCAGGGCAGCAGACTGAGCATACATAGAACCGGAACCTATGGATAGAATTTTATGGTCAGGTTCCAGTACATCTCCGGAGCCGGTAATCACCAGCCCCTCTTCTTTGTTCATCACAATCATCATGGCTTCCAGACGGCGGAGAAAACGATCCGTCCTCCAGTCTCTTGCCAGCTCAATAGCCGCGCGCTTCATTTGCCCGGAGTATTGACCAAGCTTCTCCTCAAATCTTTCCATAAGGGTAAAAGCATCTGCGGTAGAACCTGCAAAGCCTGCCATCACGGTGCCATCGGCTACTTTACGGACCTTTCTCACATTGCTTTTCATCACCACACTTCCAAATGTAGCCTGCCCGTCAGCACCTAATACGGCACTCCCGTTATGAATAATACCCAGGACGGTTGTGGATCGAATCAGAGGTTTGGAATCAGACACGGTCACGAACACTATGACGGTTGTTACCGGTCAGGAAGTTGAAGACTTTTCCGAAATTCTTATTCTTCATCTTCCTTAAAAAATCCAGGCGTTCCTTCAAAGCAGAAGACTCAACTAAGAGGCGATCTTTACCATGAATGGCGTCTTTGCGGTCACGGAAGTTGAAGTCGTATTCTTTACTCATGACAATAGCTTCCTCAGGACAAACCTCTTCACAATAGCCACAATAAATACAACGCAACATATCAATTTCAAACACGGCAGGATACCTTTCTTTCACATCCTCTGTTTCTGCTGCCTGCATGGAAATAGCTAAAGGTGGACAAGATCTGGCACACAGGCCACAAGCCACACAGCGCTCTTTTCCGCTCTCAGCGACCAATACCGGCCGTCCTCTGAACTCTGCACCTAGAATCACTTTCTTTTCCGGATATTCTAAGGTGACGGTTTTCCGGAACATATGCCGGAATGTGAACCACATGCCCTTAAAGATTTCAGGGAAATATAATTTTTGACTGAAACTCAGTTTGCGTTCGTCTTTTCTGGCTGAAATAATACCCATAATTCAGAATTTAGAGGATAAAATTAAGGCAGGAAAGCGGTTTAACAAAGGAATTTAAGGATTTATTTCCTTTTCCCGGAATTCTTCGGAATATTTCCCTTCGGGTTGTAACTTGCAGCATGGATAAAATACCGGATTTTACAGGCATAAAAGCCTTTGTACTAGATGTGGATGGGGTTCTGACAGATGGTTCTATCCTGGCCATGGAAAATGGGGACCAGGTTAGAGTCATGAATATCAAAGATGGGTATGCTCTCCAGCTTTGTGTTAAATGCGGTTATGTTGTAGGGATTATTTCCGGTGGGCGTTCTCAGGGTGTTGCCTCCCGTTTGAAAGGGTTGGGTATTGCCCATGTTTATATGGGAGCCGGGGAAAAATTACCGGTGTTTCGCCAATTTCTAGAAGTAACAGGCTTGAAATCGGAACAGGTTATCTATATAGGCGACGATATGCCCGACCTGCCGGTTATGGAAATGGCAGGAATCGGCATTGCACCTGCAGATGCTGCTGAAGATGTCCGAAGAAATGCAGACCTGGTGACCCAAAAAGCAGGTGGAAAAGGGTGTGTCCGAGAAGTGATTGAAGCTGTAATGAAGCATCAGGGTAAGTGGTACGCTTCAGATTCATTTATCTGGTAATGCCTTTCCGAATTATTACAGACTCTTCAATTCTGTTTCGGCTAAGTCGGCCACTCAATCTTTTCATTGCATTTCTTGTGATGATAGAATCCGTCTGGCTGACTGCCGGTAAATCATGGGTGCATTTGGAAGATCCTTCTACCTGGGGCTTAATGATTTTGTGTCTTCTCGTCATGACTGCCGGATATTGGGTTAACGATCTATATGACTATCGTATTGATATAATTAATAAACCGGCGCGCACCTTTATACCAGCCAAAATTTCCGCCAAAAAAGTTTGGACAGCTTGGTTTGTACTCTGGGCTGTGGTGCTGGTTGCAGGCCTGTTTTATCCCTATCGCATTCAATTAATTTTGCAAGGTACCTGGATTTTATTGTTTTTGTATGCTCGGATTTTTAAGCGAAAACCCATAATAGGGAATCTTTTGGTTTCAACCCTTGCGGCTGCTTTGGTATTGGTTTCTGCTGCATGGATTTATAGCCTGAGTTTTACAGTTCTATGTCTTGCCATTTTTTCCTTTGAGGTGACGCTGCTGAGAGAAATTACCAAAGATGTGGAAGATCTCAAGGGCGATATGCGATATCACCTTTCTACGCTTCCAATATTAATTGGAATGAATGCCACGCGAAATCTTTTAGCCTGGCTTTATGGGTTCTTTCTTCTGTCTTGCACCCTACCAATGATCGTGGACTACGTACTCTTTAATAAAGTGAACGGATTGTTTATTTTTTTGATGTTGGTTTGTGTTATCGCTCCTTGCGTGAGTTTGATTTTCTTATTGGGAAAAGCTTCTCGCCCGGAAGATTATGGGAAAATGAGTACCTATATAAAAGTACTTATGTTGGGCGGCATGATTGCACTAATTACTTTGTAGGGCTTGCATCAAGCCAGGCTTGGTGCAAGCCCATGATTATACGAGGTTGTGAAACACCTTTTGGACATCCTCGTCCTGCTCAATGCGGTCGATGAGCTTCAAAACTTCCTGAGCCTGCTCTTCTCCTAATTCAACGGTATTCTGAGGAATCCACTCCAATTCAGCACTGATAGGCGTGATACCTTTCTCTTCCAGACCATGCTGTAAGCTTCCAAATTGATTAAATGGGCAACGCAAAACTAATACTTCCTCTCCGTTTTCGCCTGTCCCTTCCCCTAGTTCCTCCAGGCCGGCATCAATGAGTTCCAATTCCAATTCTTCACTGTTTAAACCTTGTGGGTTTAATTTGAATACCCCCATTTTGTTGAATTGAAAGCTTACACTTCCGCTCGTTCCCAAACTTCCGCCTAATTTGTTAAAATAGGATCTCAGATTCGCAACGGTTCTTTGATTATTATCGGTTGCCGTTTCTATTACCAGAGCAACGCCATGAGGTCCATATCCTTCATATAGGATTTCCTCATAATTGTCCATTTCCTTGCCCTGTGCCCGCTTGATGGCGGCTTCGACTTTATCTTTGGGCATGTTCACACTCTTAGCGTTCTGCATGCACCGTCTTAGTGCCGGATTATTGGCGGGTTCAGGACCACCAGCCTTAACTGCAACTGCGATTTCTTTGCCAATACGGGTGAACTGCTTGGCCATGCGATCCCAACGGGCAAACATGGTGGATTTCCGGGTTTCAAAGATGCGTCCCATCTGTGTGTTAAATTTTAGGGGTTGAAAATGAAAACAAGGACAAATTTAGAGGAAAATAAAGTGGGTTGAGATTCAATGCTGAACCTGTACAATCAAATTTATTTCGGTTCCTAATAACGTTTGAACCGCCTTCCATTTTTTCTTGAGAGAGGTCTTTGTTAGGTTTACTTATCGTAAACAATCAGACAATTCGGCATTTTCTTGCGAAGAGCCGTTACATCTTCCGGAGGAATGTTATTTCCACAAAGCACCAGCAATTTTAGTTTTTTCAGGGCTGCAATTTCTTTAGGAAGCTCAGAAATAGAATTTCCTTTTCTTACGACGCTCACCTCTTCTTTGTAGCCTATTTTATTTTTATAATAGTATTCCCAGCCTCCTGCAACATCACGATCCATTTTTTTCTTTTTGGCTTCACTGGGCTCATCGTCATTTAATACAAATGTTTTGATTGTGTAAAAATCCCTGAATCCCAAATCTAGAACCTGAATGTTCTTCATTTTACTCAAAAGTTTCCCATCCAGATGACGATTGGTTAGGTCTTTTCCACACAAATTCAACCATTTAACGCTGTCCGGCTTATAGGGGCCGAGATAGGTCAAGTCATTAAATTCTCTTAATCCGGCAGTATATTTGGCATAGATGCTGTCCACGCAGGTGACTATAGAATCCCTGGAAGATTCTTTTGGCGGCACCATACCAGACAATTCCTTTTCGGGTAAGCTATAGAAAGCACTCAAAAGGTATAAAAGCGGAATAACGGACAAGTAGATTTTCAGACGCATGTCTAAAGTTTAATTTTTCTTGGCACAAATATACAAATTATAGGGGCAGTCGGTTCATAGTAAAAGGTGCAGATTCATGATATTGTGTATCTTTGCAGGAAATTGACCGAATATGAAGCGTATTCTGCTGTTTTTCTTTATTTTATTCAGCATCGGGATCTCCCGCCTGGACGCTCAGATTGATGCGCCTTACATCCCCGAAGACCCAGGTCCTCTTCCGAAAGAAAGATTGATGACAGAAAAATGGTTTTACGGATTAAAGGAGGCCTTTTCTGTAGATCCCGGGACTGTATACAAGGTATCTTTGAGAGGAAATAAAATCAAGAGACTTACCCCGGAAATCGGTAAACTTTATAACCTCCAAATATTAATTCTCAGTAATTGCAAAATGAAGCAATTGCCGGATGAAATCTCTAAGCTGAAAAACCTCCAGGAACTCAATATTTTCAATAATCGTCTGGTGACGCTTCCTGAAGGTCTGGGTTCTCTTCGTCATCTCGAAGTGTTTCTGGCCTCTAAAAATCGTCTGATTTATTTGCCTTCCTCCATCCGGACATTGGAGTATCTAAAGCGAATGGATATTTCCTATAACAACTTGAGTCCAAATGATATTGAAGAGTTGTTAGAGGCCCTGCCGGATTGTAAAATCACCTACTAAGTATTGACTTCGGTCGATTGAAATACCTCATTTCTGTAATTAGTTATCTGGTGTTGTTTCAGGTTAAGGCTGTTTTTTGCCAAAGTAAGCCTGCCCCTTCTTTTTTGCCATGGGTCGGCTTTTGGCAAGTTCCCTCAAATTCATCTGTGATTTTCGAGCAATGGGATTTAACCTCCCGAAATCTTTTGATTGGAAAAGGTTTTGAGATAAGGAACGCCGATACGGTTGTCTTGGAAAAAATGCGCATCTTCAAAAAAGGTAAATTCTTTTATTACGAGGCCAGAGTCATCAACCAAAATCAGGGGAAGCCTGTCCTGTTTAAAATGACGGAATGTGATAACAGGGTCTATCGTTTTGAAAACCCTCAACACGATTTCCCCCAAATGATTCAATATACCTTTGATTCTCCAGAGACTTTTGAAGTTTTACTCTCCAACAATCCCTCAATTTCAGAAAGAAAAGAAATAAAATTAGTCCTGCAGAAACGATAACAAGGCCCTGAAGAGGTGCCAATCGAACTTCTATGGATTCCCAGACAGCAGGGCAGAAAAAGTTACTTTAATTTCTTCCGCAATATTTTTCCCGACGGCGGAAGGCACTTTAATTTTATGGTCTGATAATTTTACCATAAAATCGCTGGTAGCCGTAATTTTTCCATCTTCCGCTACATTCAGAATACACGGAATAATCCGCTTTTGGGTAACGCCATGTATCGTGAGTTCCCCGGATACACTGGTTTGAATGAGTCCCGGCGAGTGTAAATTGGGTTTGGTATTTTCCACAAAACGCCCCAAAAATGTCGCCGTCGGAAATAACTTGGTTTCCATGTAATTTTCATGGAAATGCTCTTGCATCAGAGACTTGTCGAATATAAATCCGATGATTGGCACAACAATCCGAACGGAGTCTTTTTCAGACATTACTTTGACAGCCACTTTTGTATTGAGCGCCTCGATGTCTTCTAAGGGCGTATGGGAGAAAAACTTTACCTCTCCCGTCCGGGAGATGAAATTTTGGGCAGACATGTCGGTCATTCCCAGGCCCAATATCAGGACAAAAAACAAAACGATCTTTTTCATGGAGTGTTTAAGGGATATGTAGGATTAATACCCGGGCAAAGCGCCTGATATTTCTACTTGTGTCGCATTAGGTAAATCCAGGATACTCCGGTCTCCTGGTTGTATGGAGAATTGATTGAGTTGAATTTGTCCATTCACAGAGATGCGAATTTCTCTTGCACGCACAACTTCCAGCCTTCCTGAAAGAGTTCCGGGTACCGAAATTCCCTTGATAGTCCAATTGCCCTGGCAAACAATGTTACGAACGCCCGGATTGTCCAAGTTATTGTCGCCTTGGATGGTTACAGTTCCATCAAAATGTGCAGATTTATGATTCGTCGCATCCATATATTGTTCGAGAAAGACTCTATTATGGTTGGGGTTTGTCCATTGGAAAGCAGATGGATACACGACAAGGTTAATTTGCTGGGAGGAACTGATATATTGAAGGCCACAAGTCTCATTTCTGCTGGTGATTCCCGGCCAAATCAGGGAAGTTCTGGCTATTTTGGCTGCATACCTTTCCGGTGTATTCTGAGCAAAGAGACCTAAGGCGGTAAGAAGCAGAAAGAGCAACGAAAAACACTGTTTATTTCTCATGATAGGAGTTTTCTATGCCTAAAGATAGAAAGATTATTCCACAACCGTGATTTTCACCATATTGGTAAGTTTTCTGGCATGCATAGGCATAGATGCTGTATTCACGATAAATTCACCTGTTGAAACCAGTCCTTTATTTTTTAAATAGAGCGCAAGATCTGCAATGGTTACATCCGTACTAACGAAACCGTCGTAATAGAATGCGGTTACTCCCCAAAGTAAATTAAGTTGATTTAGAATGGCTCTGTTATCTGAAAAAATATAAATAGGCGCCTTTGGGCGACATCTGGACAAATGAAAAGCTGTGTAGCCGGAGCGGGTCATCGCGACCAGCGCAGAGGCCTTGATTTCCTGAGAAAGTCGAACGGCACTAATACAAACAGCATCGTTAACCCAAGTGGAAGACGATTTGTCCACCTGCATATTTCGGAAATAAATTTGATCCTCGCCCTCCATAGAATCCATGATTTTCTGCATACTTCTGACCACTTCTACAGGGAATTTTCCAACAGAAGTTTCCCCTGAAAGCATTAACGCATCCGCGCCATCCAACACAGCATTGGCAACATCATTTGTTTCCGCCCGGGTTGGTCTCGGGTTTTCAATCATGGACTCCATCATTTGAGTGGCTACAATTACGGGTTTTGCGGCCATATTACATTTTCGAATAATGTTCTTCTGCCAAAAGGGAACCTCCTCCATAGGAATTTCTACCCCCAAATCTCCGCGGGCTACCATAATGGCATCGGAAACCTGAATAATCGAGTCAATATTTTGAAGGGCTTCAGGTTTTTCAATTTTAGAAATCACCCGGGAAATACAATTTCTTTTTTTGAGAAAGGCTTTTAATTCTGCTACTTCTTCCGCTGTTCTGACAAATGACAATGCAATCCATTCTACCTGGTTTTTGATAGCAAATTCTATGTCCTGCCAATCTTTAGGCGTAATACTAGGAAGGGAAATCTGAGTAAATGGCAGATTTACCCCTTTTTTACTTCCTATGGCAACGCCGGTAATGACCTTAAGTTTTACCAGATGTTTTTTGTCCGTTTCAATGACGCGTAAGTCCACCTTCCCGTCATCTACAAGTACCATGTCTCCATTTTCCACATCCTGAGCAAATGTCTCATAGACCATAGGTAAAATATTTCCCTCTCGCTCCTTGTGCAGGGTAGAAAGAAACACCTCATCGCCCGGCTTGACGGGATATGGTTCCTCTAGTTTGCCGACTCGTATTTTAGGTCCTTGTAAATCCACAAGAATGCCAACATTGGTTTGAAGCCTGAAATTGATATCCCGAATTTTGTCCAGCGTTGCCTGATGTTCCTCATGGCTTCCATGCGAAAAATTTAAACGACAAATATCCAACCCCTCCTGAATCATGTTTTCTAATACATCTGGATGAGAAGTAGCCGGCCCCATGGTACACACCATTTTTGTTCTTCGGATATTTTTTGGGATAAAATTTTGGTTCATATGGAATACAGGAATTTAATTATTTCACGCAAATTACGGCTGAAAAAGCATTGGAGGCTTTTAAATCTGATAAAATAGTCTGAGGATCTGGTAATCCCTCTGCTTTTTCGGATTCAATCTCCAAAATATAATGGAAGCCTTTAAGTGAAAGGTTTGCAACTGAAATTGTCATGAGCCTATATTCCCGCCAAGGGTGCTGAAAAACATATATAAGCTCTTCCGGACTTTTAGAAATGTCCTGAAGATCCTCAGAATTTATTTCCTGCTTAGGCATCAGCTGGGTTTCTGCGTACAAAGGAGGCGCGTGCACGGCTAGAGAGATATTCAGTACCCGGTTAATTTCCCAACAGGCTTTCCAGATTCTGTGCGAGCAACTGAGGGCAAATCTTTGAACCGCTAATTCCTTCGTAGGTTTAAAAACATTGTTTTTCATTTCAACCGACAATATTAAGACATTAGAATTACGGAAAAACCGACCCTTGTGTTAATGTTTGATTATCAGAATTTTATATGAATTTCCTAAAGTTTATGTTAAAATAGATGCGGAAAGTAGCTTTGAGATTCCTCATAATTTCGTTTCGTAGCGTAAAAAGTTATTATATTTGTCCGGTTTTTGAAGAATTTCCAAAAAGTAAAATCTATAAACAACAGTATCATCATGTCTGAAATCGCAGAAAAAGTAAAGTCAATTATCGTTGACAAATTGGGTGTTGAGATGTCAGAGGTTACACCAGAAGCAAGTTTTTCCAATGATTTGGGTGCGGATTCTCTCGACACAGTAGAACTCATCATGGAGTTTGAAAAAGAGTTTAATATCAGCATCCCGGATGAGGCAGCTGAAAAGATTGCCACCGTTGGTGACGCTATCAAATATCTGGAAGAAAACAAGCACTGATAAATGCCAGGTAAAAGAGTTGTTGTCACCGGCTTAGGGGCATTAACTCCTTTGGGCCTGGATGTAGCTTCCTACTGGCAAGGTTTGCTGGATGGAATCAGCGGGGCCGATTATATCAAAGGATTTGACGCTGAAAAATTTAAGACCAGATTTGCTTGTGAGCTGAAAGGCTTCTCGGCAGACAATTATATTGACAAAAAGGAGGCCAGAAAAATGGATCCTTTTTGTCAATACTCTATTGTCGCAGCAGATCAGGCGATGGCTGATTCGGGCCTGAATCTTGATAAAGTGGATCGTCACCGCTTTGGCGTGGTGATGGGATCCGGAATCGGGGGGCTTCAGACTTTCTATAACGAAGTCAGAGATTTTTCTTTGGGTGATGGAACGCCCCGATTTAATCCGTTTTTTATCCCCAAAATGATTATAGATATAGCCCCGGGGCATATATCTATAAAATATGGTTTGAAAGGGCCAAACTATTCCAGTGTTTCAGCATGTGCAACAGCCTCCAATTGCATCATTGATGCCTTTTTGTTAATCAAGGCAGGCTATGCAGATTTGATGTTGTGCGGTGGGTCTGAAGCCGCTGTCAATCAAGCCGGAATAGGTGGTTTTAACGCACTGAAAGCTCTTTCTGAAAGAAATGATGACCCCAAAACCGCTAGCCGACCTTTTGATAAAGACAGAGATGGATTTGTTCTGGGAGAAGGCGCCGGTTGTCTGTTGCTCGAGGATTATGATCACGCCATTGCAAGAGGCGCCAAGATTTATGGGGAATTATGCGGCGTAGGTCTTTCCGCCGATGCTCATCACATTACCGCTCCCGCGCCTGATGGTGAAGGGGCTAGAAATGTCATGAAGCAGGTGCTTAAGGATGCCAATCTCTCCCCTGAACAAGTGGATTATATTAATGTGCATGGCACTTCAACGCCGCTTGGCGATATTGCTGAAACCCGTGCCATTAAAGATGTCTTTGGAGAGCACGCTTTCAAGCTGAATATCAGTTCTACGAAATCGATGACGGGCCATCTTCTTGGCGCAGCGGGTGCGATTGAGGCCATAGCTGCAATCTTGTCAACCCATTATGACCAGATTCCCCCAACCATCAACCATTTTACCGACGACGAAGACTGCGACTTAAATTATACTTTCCATAAGCCAGCTTCCAGAACGGTTAATTTTGCGATCAGCAATACCTTTGGTTTTGGTGGGCATAACACCTCCTTACTCTTCGGTAAGGTTAAATCTTAACGACATCTGATTTTTCAAATTCTATCCGGATATATTCGATTTTACCTGGGTGGAAAAGATTCCTTTCAGGCAAAGTTGTTCCGTATTACCGGATTAGTGCCTTTGGAAACCCGTCTCTATCGTGTTGCTTTACGACATAGCTCTTCTGTAAAAGCGCGTCAAATGGGTGCGCATGAAAGTTATGAACGCCTGGAATTTTTGGGCGATGCAGTATTGGGCATGGTGGTTGGTGAGCAACTCTATAAACTTTACCCATTCAGAGGGGAAGGTTTTCTGACAGAAATGCGGTCTAAAATAGTCAATCGTGGTTCCCTCTCGGATATTTCCCGAAAAATGGGCATCCCCTCCCTGATTGAATTTGATCATAAAAGTATGGGGCATTCCGTTGCCAGAACGATGGGGGGCGATGCCCTCGAAGCCCTTATAGGTGCGGTGTATTTGGATAGAGGCTATTTACATACGCGCCGTTTCGTCCTGGATCGAATCCTTTCCAGAAATTTTTCCCTAAAAGAACTGGAAACCCTGGAGGTGAATTATAAATCCAGAATGATGGAGTATGCCAGAAGGCAAAAGTGGGACAATCTGGAGTTTGTTACTTTTGAAGAAGGTCCTGAAGGCAGAAGTAAAGTCTATAAGGTAGAAATTAGAAACGGGGATGTGGTTTTGGGAACAGCTTCAGACCCCAAAAAGAAAATTGCCGAACAAAAAGCGGCTGAGGTGGCGCTTCAATCCCTTCAAGTTTCAAATGGAAACGGAGAAGTGGCTTGAGATTGCTTGCCTGGTGATAAGGCCGGCAGCAATTGGGGTGAAACCGGGGTATTGTTGAAACAAATAATTTCATGCCTTTAGCTTCAATCCCTTTTCGCCAATTTCTGCAACTTCCAAAACACTTAACAGGAAAAGGATTACCTATTATTTGGTTGATTTTGGCCATAGCTTATGGCTGGTATTCCGGTATTCGCCAAGTGGCACATGGCGATGTTTTCGTGTTTTATACCTCCGGGCTCAACTTTATGAATGGCTTGTCCCTTTATTCAGGAAAGGCTTCAGGTTTAACATTTATGTACCCTCCGTTTGCAGCGGTATTGCATCAGGGACTTGCGGTATTTCCGCTTTCTGTGGCAGGTGGAATATTTGCCGGGTTAAATTTCCTGGCACTTGGTTTTTTAGTAGTGTTTTCCTGGAATTGGTTTCAGCTCAGGTGGAACGCTTCTGATCCTGCGCTGCTGATGGCGATTTTTCTTTGTTTATTTTATTTCTACCTCAATCTGGAATTGGGACAGAATAATATTTTTCTGTTGACAGGCTCCTTTATTGGCATGGAACTTTGGTTTCGCAAAAAATACCTTTGGGCCGGGAGTCTGCTTATGATGGTAGTTTTTATAAAAATTACAGCTGTATTCCTTCTGATTTGGATGGTGATTCGAGGCAGCTCAAGATTTTTGTTGGGTTTGGCTTTAGGTCTGGTCATTTGCCTGATTACCCCCGTTTTATTTAGAGGTTTGGAGCAAAGCATTCAAGATTGGCAGGAGTTCTATTTTTATTTTTTTCGCTACATGTTAGCGGGTCATGTCTATACGGACCTTCGCAATCAGAATTTGGCAGCTACCCTTTTACGACTCTTATGTGAACCGGGAGGCCGATATCCCCATGCTGATGTTTCTATTTTTTCTTTTAATCCATTCTGGGTTAAACAGGTGGTGAAATGGTTACAAATTCTAACATGCCTTGCACTGGCTTGCTGGATGCTCATTCGTAGAACCAAGGGCCAAAAAGTAATATTGGCAGAAATAGCACTTTTTCTATGTTTTTCTCAATTGTTTTCCGGATTGACCTGGAATCAACATTTAGTCATGTTGTTGCCTGTCGCTTTGATTGGGTCTGAGAATTATTTGCGATATAGGTCTTTTATTCATCTATTATTTCTGGGAATTTTACTGGCTGCCTCATTCACCGGAAAATTATTTTTAGGAACTCAATTCCAGTTTTATGCGTATTCCATCGGTATTTTTACATGGATTCTGGTTTTCAGTTCTGTCTATCTGATCTGGGAAATTATTCAGGACAAGCCTAAAATCGAACTACTATGAGTCTCGCTACATTGATATTCCGCATAGGAATCCTATTTGCCCTTATTATTCTGATTGATATTTATACTTACCAGGGAGTAAAGTTTTTGACTTCAGGTATTAGCTCCCTCAAATGGCGTTCGGGCATCCGAATTGGTTATTGGGTAATTACTATTGGTTTTTTAGCCTTAGCAACTTCTATTTTTTTTGTGCCATCCGCCAAAGACGGTCCATCCAGTAAATTGGTGACTACTACTTTTGGATTCTTTGTGATGGCGTATTTACCAAAGTTTGTCTTTCTTACTTTTTTGATGCTCGATGACTTGCAGATTTTGGTTCGCTTTGCTGGGATTCGCTTAAGTGAATTCTGGGGATCCGGTGTGTCAGAAGGGGTCACTTATAAAGGGATGAGCCGTTCAGATTTTATACTGAAGGCTGGGGTATTGGTTGCCTCTATTCCATTTGCTTCTGTTGCCTACGGCATTTTAAAAGGAAGATACGATTATAAGGTTAGAAGAATAAAAGTCCCCATTCAAAATCTTCCCAAAGACCTGGAGGGCTTTACCATTACACAGATTTCAGATATACATTCCGGTAGTCTGGATGACCGTGATGCGGTGTTAAAAGGGATTGAGTTAGCGAATGCTCAAAAATCCGATGTAATTTGTTTTACAGGAGATCTGGTTAATAACAAAGCAGTGGAGGTGGAACCATTGCTTGATGTTTTTAGTCGTTTGAGCGCCCCCCTTGGCGTGTATTCTGTCCTGGGTAATCATGACTACGGTGATTATGTTCGAGATTGGAAGCCGGGTGAAAAATCGAAGAATTTTCAACACCTGTTGAACTTGCAAAAACAAATGGGTTGGCAGCTTTTAAAAAATGAACATGTCTTGCTAACGAAAGGTACATCTCGTCTTGCCATAATTGGTATTGAAAACTGGGGCGCCAAGGGTGGCTTTGCCCGATATGGAAAAATGCAGGATGCGGTGGTAGGGCTTATGGAAGCATCTCCTTCAGTAAAAGTATTACTTTCTCATGACCCTTCTCATTGGGATGCAGAAGTTCGTACAAAATATTCCGACATTGATTTGACGCTGTCAGGCCATACTCACGGATTTCAGTTTGGAGTGGAGATTCCTGGATTTCATTGGAGTCCTGTGCAATATGTTTACAAGCAATGGGCAGGGTTATATTCTCAGGGATTACAACATTTGTATGTTAATCGTGGCTTTGGTTTTATTGGCTTCCCCGGTCGGGTGGGTATTCTGCCAGAGATTAGTGTCTTAGAATTGGTTTCGAAGGCCTGATCCGGGATTTTCATGTATTTTCGGGAAAGAATTTTTAGATATGTTAAAACCACTTATTCTATCGGTATTAGGTAAATCTCCACGCTTTGGCAACAATGTTTTTATAGCGCCTAATGCTACTATTGTTGGTGATGTGACTGTTGGAGCGGAGTGTTCTATTTGGTTTAATACAGTGGTCAGAGGAGATGTTCATCGCATTGAGATCGGCGATCGAACTAATATTCAGGATGGTGCTATTTTGCATTGTACCTATCAAAAGGCTCCTTTAAAAATTGGCAGTGAGGTGTCTATTGGACATGGTGCTATAGTCCATGGATGCACTGTTCATGACCGGGTTTTAATTGGTATGGGTGCTAAGGTGTTGGATCATGCTGTAATTGAATCGGAAGTTATAATTGCCGCCGGTGCTTTGGTTCTGGAAAATTTTGTGGCAGAGTCCGGATATCTATATGCCGGAATTCCAGCTCGAAAAATAAAGCCCCTAACAGAGGCTCAAAAAGAATTGCTGAAAAGGACTGCAGACAATTATATTCTTTATGCCTCCTGGTTTGATTCAGAAGAAAATGGCGTCAACCCCTAAGTTTATCTAAAAGGTCACTTAATTGATGGGCCTCGTCCTCGGTTAGGTGTGAAAATCGTGTTTCTTCTCCTTGAATTAAAACATCCATTTCCTGAAGCATCCCAAGTCCTTTGTTGGTAATAAAAATATTGGTTTGGCGCCGGTCTAGCTTGGATGGTTCTCGTGTAACCAATTCTTTTACCTCTAATTTATCCACTAATCTGGAGGCATTTGACATTCGGTCCAGCATACGCTCCTGAATGTAGGCTACGGTTGCGGGAGCAGGCGTTCGGCCTCTTAGAATCCTTAAAACATTGTATTGTTGTGCAGATATTTCATAGAATCTGAGCAATTGTGTTTGCTCCAATTGTAACCACCCACCTGTATACATAATATTTAGTACTGCTTTTTGATGTGCGCTTTTAAAGCTCTTTTGATGGATGATTTCACCGATGTCCATTTGTTTTTTGAAGGGTTTATGGTGTGTTTTTAGGTTTTGTTGATTAACAAACAAATTTATAAAATAATTTCATGAAAAGTAATTTAAGTAAACCGCAATTTATGTTATTTGTTTTATCTGAAATCTGTTGAGAATTGTAAAGCTTTGTAATTTTACATATTGAAACATAATTCTAAGTATAATGAAAAAGTATTTTTTATTCGTGTTCTGTCTGGCCGCGGTACTGATGAGTTCCTTTTCGAATTCTAGTTCTCCAAAATTGACTTCTTCCTGTAGTTTCCCGGATGATATTTATTGTTCCGGGGATTCTTCTGTAATTGGAATTTCTTATTCGACTATTTCAAGAAACAAGAATGCTTCTTTTAGTGTCTTTACGGATAAGATTCGTCAAGATAATACGAGTATCGGATTTATTCATGAGGGTAAGAAAAGGAATTGGGAGGGGGCTCATTTTGTGTATGAAATTTCGTTGCCTAATAAAACAAAAATTGCTGAGGCTGCTATATTTTCTAAGGATGCTAAGGAAGTAACTGTTTGGACTTACAAGGACAATAAAAAACAAAAGATTCCTATGTACAAAGGCTCTATGGAAATGGATGTGGTTGTTGTGAAGTATTTGATTGAGAGGGGATATCTTTAAGGAATAAATTTATCCAAGAGGTTTTGTTTATGGTTTAATTGGTATGGCTCTGGGGCGGAAATAACTCGCGCATTTTATCCTGGCGATATTGAAAGGTCTGTTGTAGTGTTTTTTGTACCCATCGTTGACCAATTAATGCGCCTAGCCATCCACCAGGAAGACGATATTGCAGTTCGTCTCGAACGATTGTACCTCCTGTGGTTTTTTCAAGTATGTGTTTATGTTTGTACCAGGCAAATGGTCCTTTAATCTGAACATCAGTAAAGTAAGCATTGGGCATCCATTCTTCAATTTGTGCAACCCATTTCATGGGTATTCCCATTTGCTTAATGCTGTAGGTTAGTTGTGTGTTTTGTACTATCCGGGAATGGGTTGTGTGTACCACCCGAAATCCTGTTTCTGGTGGTGTGAGTTTACTCAGGTTTTCCGGTACACTGAAAAACTCGAATAGAACTGAGGGTTCTACCGGGAGAAACTGTTCAGATTTATAGGTAAATAATTTTGACACGATTCTTATACAATTGGAATGGTGTTATGGTTCCCGTTAAAATTACTAATTGCAAATTTCAGTTTTATTGTTGGTAGTGCTTAAAGTACTTCCATGGAAATTGATTAAAAGCTGAAAGTGTGATTAGTTTTGGCGGATTGGCCTTTACTGTTGTAAGAGCAGATTGTTTATTTCTGAGATGGATATTTACAATCCTTACAATATCGTTTTGGATTGGCTATTATTTTAACTGTAAATAGAACTCAGGGTTTTAGGGATATTTGCTTTGCTCAAGGTAGTTCGCTTTGCTCAAGGTAGTTCGCTTCGCTCATGGGGTAACCGCAAGGGGCGCAAGGGGACGCAAGGTAGTTCGCTTTGCTCATGTGGTAACCGCAAGGGGGCGCAAGGGGACGCAAGGTAGTTCGCTTCGCTCATGGGGTAACCGCAAGGGGACGCGGGGGGGACGCAAAGGGGTGAATGGTGGTTTTGGTGACATTTGTCGTGGTGGTGATATTTAGTGGGTGCTGAAACTGAAAGAACTTTCTTCGGATGAGGTAGTGTAGCTAGTGATATCAGCGGGTTAA